>CAUPOD010000406.1:0-3186 GCA_963512745.1 uncultured Burkholderia sp.
GTGTAGGCGTGGAGCCTAAGCGAATGCTTGCGAATTGAGCACCTCGCACCTAGAATTTAAGCAATAAGCTGCTGTTAAAACGAAATTTAGAGGCAATTAATGGCGAAAATCGAATTAGATGCAATCGATCGCCGAATCCTGGCCATTCTGCAGGAGAACGGCCGCCTGTCGAACCAGGAGATCGCCGAGCGCGTGAACTTGTCGCCGAGTCCGTGTCTGCGGCGTATGCGGCGGCTCGAGGAGACGGGCGTCATCACCGGCTACGTGGCGCGGCTCGATCCGAAGAAGCTCGGGCTCGATCTGCTCGCCTACGTCAGCGTGCGCCTGGAAAAGCGCGGCGGCAGCGCGCAGACTTCGGCCGACGAAGCAGGCGGCCGCCTCGCGGCGGCGCGCGCGGGCACGACGCACGCCGAGCGGTTTCGCGCGGCGGTCCAAGCGTGGCCCGAGGTAGCGGCCTGTCATGCGATGGCGGGGGAAATGGATTACCTGCTGCGCGTGCAGGTCGAGGACATGGCGCATTTCTCGCGGTTCATGCAGGAGCAGTTGCTGCATCACCCGTCGGTGATCGACGTCAAAACCAGTTTCGCGATGGAGTGCTTCAAGGAGACCACTGCGCTGCCGCTGCGCCGAGGCACGGCCTGACGTGTGTCGTGCGCGGTGCCCGTGCAAATGAAAAGGGGGCCGGCCGAGATGGCCGGCGCCCTTGCCGCTTGGGCGACTCCGCGTGGCCGCTTCAGGCCGCCAGGCCTGCCGGAATCAGCGACTGGAAGAGTTGCGCGGTGCGTTGCGCCTGGCGTTTCATTGCATAGTCGAACGCGGCCGCCTGCTCTTGCATCATCTCGGCGAGGATCGTCGAGTGATTGGCCGGGTCGAGGCTCAGGTACGCATCGGCTTCGCCGTGGTCGTATTCGATACGCATGCCCGACTTCCGCGCGATGTGCATCATCGTCGCGTTACGCGACAGGCAGTGCATATAGAGCGTGGTGACCTGCGTATTGCGGCTGCGGATCGCGGCGCGCTCGAACAGCTTCGTGCCGACGCCCTTGCCGCGCGCGCGTTCGAGCACGGACACGCCGAACTCGGCGGTGCGCTTGTCGTTCTGCGCCGGCAGATAGGCGAGGTGGCCCACGCCGATCAACTCGAGCTGATGGTCGAAGACGCCGAACACCGTGTCGCGCGTGAAGTCCATCGTGCGCACGTAATTCTCGATCACGTGATTGGGCACGATCTGCCCGAAGCGCAACAGACGGTCTTCGTCGTCGAGCGCGAGAAAGTGGGCGAGCAGCGCGTCGCGGTCGTTCGCGGCCAGCTCGCGGACCATCACCGGATTGGGATCGGTCTGGTCTGCCGGGAGAGTGGGGTTGTTATTTACTTCTGTCATAGAGCATTCCTCGGAAAAGGCCTGCTGGATTGTTGCAATGCAATAGCAGTCTACCTGAACCAGGTGCAGGTTATAGGTGAAAACCCTGATTTCAAGTCGAGGGAAGCTTCTATTTGATTTGACTCCAAATATTCAAGTTATTGTTTTTGTTGAATATTTTTTCGTAAAAAGACACGTCCAAAGATTTTGCTAGAAAAGGTTAAAAGTGTCGGAAATACGTTGAACCGGTTGTTTTGGCGGCTCATTTGGTGCGTTGCGGCGCGCGAAGACGGTGGCTGTGCAACCGGCCGGCCGGACTCGGCTCGGGCACAATCGCTACTTTTAGAGGAACCGAGGTGTCGAATGACGGGTAGGCGTGCAGTGACGGCGATTTCGCTGGGTATGGTTTGGGGCGCGTTGGCCGCGGCGCCGGCGGGTGCGGCCCAGCCGTCCGATCCCCATTGGGTCGCGGCCTGGGCCACGGCGTTGCAGCCGATCCCCGATCTGGCCGCGCCGCCGCCGTTGTACCGCACGCCGGCCGTGGCCGGCCGCACGGTCCGGCAAGTCGTTTATCCGACGCTTTCCGGGCCGCAGGTCCGCGTGCGCATCAGCAATATATATAGCAGCGTCCCGCTGTCGCTCGGCGCGCTGCAGATCGCCCGTTCGGCGGGGGGCGCCGCGGTACAGGAAGGCAGTTCCGTGCCGATCACTTTTGGCGGGCGGCGCGGGCTCGAACTCGCTCCCGGCCAGGAAGCGCTCAGCGACCCGATCCCTTATGCCGTCCATGCGGGCGAGCCGTACGCGGTGAGCGCATATATGGGCTCGAACCAGACCATGAAGGTTTGGCACCGGGTCTCCAACCAGCTCAATTATGTTTCCGAGCCGGGCGACCATGTCGCCGAGCCGTCGGCGTCCGCCTACCGGCAGCGCTTCACCCAGTTCGCCTGGTTGACCGAGCTTGCCGTGGAGGCGCCGCAGCCCGGCGCGCTGGCGATCGCTGCGATCGGCGATTCCATCACGGACGGTTTGCGTTCGAGCCTCGATGCGAACCGCCGCTGGCCGGACGCGCTGGCGCGGCGGCTGGCCGCCCGGAACGAGACGGGCGTCGGTGTCGTCAATCTAGGCATCAGCGGCAATCGCCTGCTCAGCGATTCGGCGTGCTACGGCACGGCCCTCGACCGCCGCTTCGCGCACGATGCACTGGCGCGCGCCGGGGTGAAGGCCGCGATCGTGCTGATCGGCATCAACGACATCAATTTCGCCGCCATGCCCGCGCACGCGGGGCTCGACTGCGACGCGCCGCATACGCAAGTCGACGCGCGCATGCTCATCGACGCTTACCGCCGGCTGATCGAAGCCGCTCATCGTTCGGGCGTGCTCCTTTATGGCGCGACGCTGACCCCGGCGGACCTGCCGCCCGCGCGCGAAGCGGTGCGCCAGTCGGTCAATGCATGGATTCGCAGCGCGGGCGCGTTCGACGGCGTGGTCGATTTCGACGCCGCGCTGCGCGACCCGGCGCAGCCGACGCGCCTGCTGCCGCGCTATAACAGCGGCGACGGCATTCACCCGAGCGATGCGGGCTACACGGCGATGGCCGAAGCGGTCCCGGTCCAACGGATCGTGGAGGCGGCGCGCAAGCAATAGGACCACGCTCCTATATATATAGAGAGGGGGCATAGCAGCCGCTGCGGACCGCCGCAATTGCCCCAAAGCCCCGCCGGCCGGGGCTTTTCTCATTCTTCAGAAGCAATCTGTCAAAAGGGGGTTGCGTCGGGGTTTGAAGGTGTGTAAGATTCGGCCTCTTCGCTGCTGCACGGCGGCGCGAA
>CAUPOD010000407.1:0-3164 GCA_963512745.1 uncultured Burkholderia sp.
GCTGTCGCCCGAGGAGGCGTTCGAGCTGCTGCGGCAGGTGCCGGAAGCGCGTTTGATCGACGTGCGCACGCGCGCCGAACTCGACTGGGTCGGCCGGCCGCTCGTCGACGGCGCCCAGTACGCGCATATCGAATGGATTCATTACCCGGGCGGCGCGTCGAACGCCGAGTTTCTGGAACAGTTGAACCGGGTCGCCACGCCCGACACGCCGCTGCTGTTCATGTGCCGCAGCGCAGTGCGCTCGAAGGCCGCTGCCGCGGCCGCGACGCAGGCCGGGTTCGGGAAGGCGCTCGATCTGCTGGAAGGATTCGAGGGGGCGAAGGATGCCGCCGGGCATCGCAAAAACGTGGACGGGTGGTGCTTCCGCGGGCTG
This sequence comes from uncultured Burkholderia sp., assembly GCA_963512745.1. Lineage (GTDB taxonomy): Bacteria > Pseudomonadota > Gammaproteobacteria > Burkholderiales > Burkholderiaceae > Burkholderia. The sequence continues at coordinate 374 of CAUPOD010000407.1, forward strand.
CCGTGGGCGGGGGCGTAAACGGAACGCGCGCCCGATTGAACTCGCCGAGCGGAGCGCGCGCTGGCATACGCACGCGGCGCGCCGCCCGATAACGCGGCCCGTCTAGGCGAGACATCTCGCCCCGGCAGCAGCCCGAGCGGTTAGACCGCGTCCGCTTCGACCAGCTCGCCGCCGAGCGCCTGTACGCCCGCGCGCAGTTGCGCGTAGGCCGCGTCGATCGCGGCCGGATCGCCCTTGACGCCGAGATCGATATGGCGCCGCGCGAAGATGCCGCCGCGCGCCGCGTCGCCGACGCTCGGCAGGCTGAACACGCGCACCGTGGGGAAATCGCGTTCGATGCGCTCCATGAGCGGTGTGAGCGTCGATTCGGGCAGTTCGAACACGTACAGCGAGCGCTCCGCGTGCGGGCGCGCATGGTGCAGGTGCGCGTAACGCGTGTCGAGCACCCACTCGATCATCGGCCACGCCATCACCGGAAAGCCCGGCACGAAATGATGATCGCGCACCGAGAAGCCCGGAATCCGGTTGTAGCTGTTCGGGATGATCGACGCGCCCTGCGGAAACACGCCCATGTTGAAGCGGCGCCGGCTCTCGGGCGAATCGAGATCGACGGGCGTGTCCGTATCCGCGTGCATTTCGCGAATACGTTCCGCGATCAGTTCGCGCGCGTCGGGATGCAATTCGAGCGGCACGCCGAGCGCGGCTGCCGCGCATTGGCGCGTGTGGTCGTCGGGCGTCGCGCCGATGCCGCCCGTCGAGAACACGATGTCGCCGGAAGCGAGCGAACGCGCGAGCGTGGCCGTGATGCGCGCGGGATCGTCGCCCACGTATTCGGCCCAGTCGAGCGTCATGCCGCGCGCGGCCAACAATTCGATGATTTTGGCCAGATGCTTGTCCTGGCGGCGCCCCGAGAGAATCTCGTCGCCGATGATGATCACACCGATGCTCATACCTGCCCCGTCTCCCCCGTCAACACTTTAGCGTCGCGCGCGGCCCACTTGTCCGCCGTGCGCTGCCGTTCGAGCGCGCCCAAACAATAGAAACCGAACCACAGCGCCGAGAACACCAGGATCAGCGCGTAGCACCAGACCATGACCGCGGCGACGAGCGGAAACAGCACTACGGTCCAGATCGACGAGATCCAGATCAAGGTCGGCACGGTGCCGAGCACGGCGCTCGCGATGCCGATCAGCAGCAGCGGCCAGCGGTGTTCGCGCATCAGCGCGCGGCGCTCCTCGGCGCTCGCGTGATAGGCGAGCGCGTCGTAAGCCATTACGCGATAGGTGAGCCAGCCCCAGATCAGCGGCGGCAGCAACGCGAAGAACGGCGGAATCAGCCACAGCGGCAGCGTGACGACGAACACGACGAGGCTGAGCAGGCTCGCCCAGAGCGCGTTGAACGCGCTACCGAACCAGTTGCCGCCCGCCTTGGCTTCGAGGCCTGCGAAGCGCGTCTTCGACAAGCGCCCGATCACGACCGGTACCGAGAGCACGGCGATCAGCGCCATCACGGTCGCCACGATCAGCGGCACGAGCGCGATCACGACCACGAGCGGCGCGACCGCGGCGTGCAGCTGCGGCACGTCGAGCGACGCGAACAGCTTATACATGGGCCCGCTCAGCGCGAGCGCATCGAGCAGCCCGCGCGCGCCGCCGAGCAGCGGCTCCCAGATGAACCACAGCGCCACGCCCCAACCCGCCGCGGCGATCACGAACGGCAGGAAGGTCAGTCCCAGCACGCGCGGATGGAATATGCTCGCCAACGCGCGCCCGAACGCACTCAGCACATCGTTCATGCAAGCTCCCGAAAAAGAGACACATCCGCAAGCATAAACCAGCCGCCTGACTCAGCGCTGCATCGATTCCCAAACCTTGTGCAGACGCTTGGCGGAGACCGGCATCGGCGTGCGCAGCTCCTGCGCGAACAGCGAGATGCGCAATTCTTCGAGCAGCCAGCGGAATTCGGCGAGCCGCGCGTCGGCCACGCCGCCGCGCTGCGCGACTGCGCGCTGGTATTGCTGGCCGAGCGGCTGCCATTCGGCCAACTGGCGTGCGTCGCGGGTTTGATCGGCCTTGAGCTTGTCGATGCGCAGCGCGATGCCCTTCAGGTAGCGCGGGAAATGCGCGAGCTGCGCGTACGGCGTGTCGATCACGAAGCGCGGACCGATCAGCGCGGCCAGTTGCTGCTGCATGTCGGCATACGCGGCCGCGAACGGGCGCGCCTGGGCCAGCTTCTTGGTCAGCGTCGCGTACTCGGCGAGGATCTGGCCCACGAGGCGCGCGATCTCCTGCGCCAGCAGCGTCAAGCGGCTGCGGCCTTCGTCGCGGCGCGCGTGGAAGCTCGCATCGTCGTCGGGCAGCGGGTCTTGCAGGCAGGCGCGGTCGAGCGCGGTTTCGATGAGCTGGTCGCGCAGCGCCTCCTGCGTGCCGATCGACATGTAGTGCATCGCCATCTCGCGCAGGCCCGGCAGGTTCTTTTCGAGGAACTTGATGGGTTCTTTCAGCTGCAGCGCGAACAGGCGGCGCAAGCCCGCGCGGTGGATACGCGCGGCCTCTTCGGGCGAATCGAAGACCTCGACGTCGCAGTGCGTGCCGCGATCGACCAAGGCCGGGTAGCCGAACAGCGTCTGGCCGCGGCGGCGGATTTCGAGCAGCTCCGGGAGCTTGCCGAAGTTCCAGGTGGTCAGGTTCTCGTAGAGCGCAGTCGAGGCCGGTTGCGCGGGCGCGCCGGGCACGTCTTGCGCGGCGGCAGCGCCTGCGCGCTTGGCGGTGCCGTCGGGCGTGGCGTTGCG
>CAUPOD010000408.1:0-3155 GCA_963512745.1 uncultured Burkholderia sp.
CGCCCAGACGCGGCGCAGGAAGCGGCTCGCGCCCTCGACGCCCGAGCCCGACCACTCGAGCTGCTGCTCGGGCGGCGCGGCGAACATCGTGAACAGGCGCGCGGTATCGGCGCCGTATTGATCGATCAGCACTTGCGGATCGACGCCGTTGTTCTTCGACTTCGACATCTTCTCGACGCCGCCGAGCACCACGGGCTGGCCGTCGCTATTGAGCACGGCGCCGACCGGGCGCCCCTTGTCGTCGTGCGTGACGGTCACGTCGGCCGGGTTGTACCAGGTCTTCTTGCCCGACTCGCTCTCGCGGTAGAAGGTCTCGTTGAGCACCATGCCCTGCGTGAGCAGGTTCTTGGCCGGCTCGCCGAATTCGATCAGGCCGAAGTCGCGCATGACCTTGGTCCAGAAGCGCGAATACAGCAAGTGCAGGATCGCGTGCTCGATGCCGCCGATGTACTGGTCCATCGGCATCCAGTAGTCGGTGCGCCGATCGACCATCGTGTTCGCGTCGGGCGCCGCGTAACGCGAGAAGTACCACGACGAATCGACGAACGTGTCCATCGTATCGGTTTCGCGCTTGGCCGCGCCGCCGCACTTCGGGCACGCACAGTTCAGGAACGCTTCCGACTTCGCGAGCGGATTGCCCGTGCCGTCCGGCACGAGATCTTCGGGCAGCACCACGGGCAGATCGGCTTCCGGCACCGGCACGTCGCCGCAGGTCGGGCAGTGGATGATCGGGATCGGCGTGCCCCAGTAGCGCTGGCGCGAGATGCCCCAGTCGCGCAGGCGCCACGTGATCTGCTTGTCGCCGAGATCCTTTGCCTTCAAATCGGCCGCGATCGCATCGACGGCCGCCTCGTAACCGAGGCCGTCGTACTTGCCGCTGTTGATACACACGCCGCGCGTCTTGTCGCCGTACCATTCCTGCCACGCGTCGGTCGAATACGTCTCGCCCTCGACCGCGATCACCTGCTCGATCGGAATGCCGTACTTCTTCGCGAACGCGAAGTCGCGCTCGTCGTGCGCGGGCACGCCCATCACGGCGCCTTCGCCGTAGCCCATCAGCACGTAGTTGCCGATCCAGACCTCGACCGGCTTGCCCGTCAGCGGATGCGTGACGAAGAAGCCCGTGGCAATGCCGTTCTTCTCCATGGTCGCGACGTCGGCCTCGGCTACGCCGCCGCGCTTGCATTCGTCGATGAACGCCTGCATCTCGGGGCGCCCTTGCGCGAGGCGCGAGGCGAGCGGATGCTCGGCCGCCACGGCGCAGAACGTGACGCCCATGATCGTGTCGGCGCGCGTCGTGAACACGCGCAGCAGCTTCTGCTCGCCGTCGAGTTCGTACGGGAAGCCGAAGTTCACGCCGAAGCTCTTGCCGATCCAGTTCTGCTGCATGATCTTCACGCGTTCGGGCCAGCCGAGCGCGTCGAGATCGCCGAGCAGTTCATCGGCGTATTGCGTGATGCGCAGGTAGTACATCGGGATCTCGCGCTTCTCGATCAGCGCGCCCGAGCGCCAGCCGCGCCCGTCGATGACCTGCTCGTTGGCGAGCACGGTCTGATCGACGGGGTCCCAGTTCACCGTGCCCGTCTTCTTGTACGCGATGCCCTTCTCGAGCATCTTCAGGAACAGCCACTGGTTCCACTTGTAGTAATCCGGCTTGCACGTCGCGATCTCGCGCGACCAGTCGATCGCAAGACCCATCGACTGCATCTGCTTCTTCATGTAAGCAATGTTGTCGTAGGTCCATTGCGCGGGCGGCACGCCGTTGGCCATCGCGGCGTTCTCGGCCGGCATGCCGAACGCGTCCCAGCCCATCGGCATCAGCGTGTTGTAGCCGTTCATGCGCAGATAGCGGTACATCACGTCGTTGATCGTGTAGTTGCGCACGTGGCCCATGTGCAGCTTGCCCGACGGATAGGGCAGCATCGACACGCAGTAGAACTTCGGCTTGTCGGACGTTTCGTTCGTCCGATAGGCATTGGCGGCACGCCAGTCGCTTTGGGCGGCGGCTTCCACGTCGGCGGGTACGTATCTTTCTTGCATGATCTGTTTGGACTGGCTGCTTCAGGCACCGCATCCGTCGCGGTGGAACGCCCGGCGCATAAGGCGCGCCGGCGCGGCTAAAAGCATCGATTATACCGTCCGGGCGGCATGGCCTCGGGCGGCGAACGTGACGCGCAGCCGGCTGCGGCTGCGCCCGAACAACGGCAAAATCGGCGCGGCACCGACCGGAGGCGATGCCGCGCCCGGGCTCAACGTAGGCCCAGCACGTCCTGCATGTCGAAGAACCCGGGGCCGCGCTCGGCCAGGAAGCGCACGGCGCGCAACGAACCCTGCGCATACGACACGCGGCTCGACGACTTGTGGCTGATCTCGATGCGCTCGCCGGTGCCCGCGAACAACACCGTGTGATCGCCGACGATATCGCCGCCGCGGATCGTCGAAAACCCGATCGTGGACGGATCGCGCTCGCCTGTCACGCCCTCGCGGCCGTACACCGCGCAGTCCTTCAGCGAGCGGCCGAGCGCGTCGGCGATCACCTCGCCCATCGTCAGCGCGGTGCCCGACGGCGCATCGACCTTGTGGCGATGGTGCGCCTCGATGATCTCGATGTCGTAGCCCTGCGACAGATGCTTCGCGGCGAATTCGAGCAGCTTGAACGTGACGTTGACGCCGACGCTCATGTTGGACGAGAACACCACGCCGACCTGCACGCCGGCGGCGCGCAGCAGCTCCTTCTGCCCGTCGCTGAAGCCCGTCGTGCCGATCACGAGGTTCACGTTATGGCGCAAAGCGGCCTCGACGTGCTGCAGGGTCGCGTCGGGACGCGTGAAATCGATCAGATAATCGGCCGCGCCGAGCACCTGGTCGAGATCGTCGCTGAGCACGACGCCGGTCTGCTTGCCGAGGAATGCGCCCGCGTCCTGCCCGACGAACGGCGAACCCGTGCGCACGAGGGCGCCTGCCAATTCGGCGTCGGGCGCCTGCAGCACGGCTTCGATCAGCATACGGCCCATGCGGCCCGAGGCGCCGGCGACGGCGATTTTGAGTGGCGTGGTCATGCGCTTCAACCCAAGAAAAATCTACGGAAAACGAAAATGGGAAACCAGACAACGGCCCAGAAGCAAACGGGCGGCCGAGCCGCCCGTCGCGAAACC
>CAUPOD010000409.1:0-3155 GCA_963512745.1 uncultured Burkholderia sp.
GGCTTGACGGGCTGCTCACGATTCTTTTCCGGCATGGTATCCCCCGGGTTGGCGGCGATTCCAAATTCTAAATCATCCCGTTTCAACCCGTGAGGCGCAGTTTCGTAAAATTTTTGCCGCGCGCTGTACCGTGCGTGCCGTGCGCGCGCGTCATCGCGAGCGCCAGCTGCGCGCCGTCTGCACCGGCGCTGCCCCACGCGCGCGCGCCGGGCGGCAGCTCGAACGATTCGCCCGCCGCGAGCCAGTGATCCCACGGCTCGCCTTCGATCGTGAGCCACAGCGTCCCCGCCGTCACCTTCAGGCTCAGCGGCCGCGCGGCACGCCAGCAGACCGCCGGCTCGCCGTATTCCATTTCGAAATGCCGTATCTCGCGCATTGCCCACCTCTTTTTTATTTGCTTGCGGATGGATCGATTATTGTCATACGATCGGCACGCGAACATGTACAGTTCATCACAGTTTGGTCGAAACTGTACAGCCAAAAAAACGAACACTTGATGCGCGGGCACGCGGTGCGGCCGCTGCGCCGCCCTACCCAGGAGCCGCTTGCATGAAGTTCGACATCACGCTCGACCGCGCGAGCGGCGTGCCGCTGACGGACCAGATCGTCGCGGGCGTCATCGGCTGGATCGGGCTCCACACGGTCAGTTCCGGCGTGAAGCTGCCGTCGATCCGCCAGTTCGCGGCCGACCAGGGCGTGAGCCGCTATCCCGTGATCGAGGCGTACGACCGGCTCGTGTCGCTCGGCCACGTCGAGTCGCGGCACGGTTCGGGGTTCTACGTGGCCGGCAACCGGCCTGCCGGCGCGATGCCCGCACGCGGGCTCGCCGACCCGCGGCGCGCCGAGGACGAATCGGGGCACATCCTCGAACAGTTCAACCACCCCGGCGAAACGCTGAAGCTCGGCAGCGGGTTCATCCCGGAATCGTGGCGTGACATGGACGGCATCGGACGCGCGATCCGGCAGGTGTCGCGGCTGGACGGGGCCGACCTCGTCGATTACGCGACGCATCTCGGCAATCCGTCGCTGCGCGCGCATCTGCTGCATCGCGTCGCGCACCTCGGCATCGCGGCCGAGCCGTCGCAGATCCTGCTCACCAACGGCGCGAGCCAGGCGCTCGACCTGCTGCTGCGCTACATGCTCAAGCCCGGCGACACGATGTTCGTCGAGGACCCGGGCTACTACAACTTGTTCGGTCTGTTGAAGCTGCATGCGGTCAAGCTCGTCGGCATTCCGCGCCGCCACAACGGGCCCGATCTCGCGGCGTTCGAGGAACAGTTGAAACTGCACCGGCCGAAGCTGTTCTTCGTGAACACGGTGTTCCACAATCCGACCGGCACGACCATGGCGCCGCAGGTCGCGTTCCGCCTGCTGCAGCTCGCGCGCGAGCACGGCGTGACGCTCGTCGAGGACGATATCTACGCCGACTTTCAAGCCATGCCGACGGACCGGCTCGCGACGCTCGACCAGCTCGAACACGTGATCTATATCGGCGCGCTGTCGAAGACGCTGTCGTCGTCGCTGCGCGTGGGGTACTTGCTCGCGCATCCGTCGATCGTCAAGGATCTCGCCGACATCAAGATGCTGACGAGCCTCGGCAGCTCGCGTTTCGTCGAGGCCGTCGCGGCCGCGATGCTCGAACGCGGCACCTATCGCAAGTATCTCGAGAAGCTGCGCGCGCGCATGCAGTACGCGCTCGGCTCGACGATCCAGATGCTCGAACAATGCGGCTGGGAAGTGTTCGAGCGGCCGCTCGGCAGCAAGTTCGTGTGGGCGCGCGTGCCGCATGTCGAGGATTCGGCGCGGCTCGTCGCATGCGGCGTGCCGCTCGGCGTGACGGTCGCGCCGGGCAGCTATTTCCGGCCGCATGCGGAAGCGACGCCGTGGATCCGGATCAACGCGGCGTACGTCAACGATCCGCGTGCGCGTGCGTTTTTCGAGGCGGCCGCGCGGCTGCCGCCGGGCTGAGCCGCTGCCGCATGCGTTACGAGGATTGACAGCGGATTAGTATCGGGAAACCATCGGGAAAAGATGGCTCACCCCATGAACATCGAGCGGCGCATGCCGTTCGAATGCCGAGGCGTTATTCGATGATGCACGCACCGCCAGCGTCCGTGTCCGCGTCCGATCTGCAGCCGTGCAGCGTGACGAAGTACGGTGCGCTCGAGGCCGCCCCGTCCGCACGCGCGCATCTGCTCGTCGGGCAAAGCGCGTGCGCGGATGCGTTCGCGGCGTTCGCACGGCTGGGCGACGGCGCGCCGCCCGTTACGTTGCTGATCGAAGGCCCTGCCGGCGCCGCGACGCTCCCCGCGCGCGGCTACGCGACGTTCGACGCGCTCGCGGCAGCGTTGCGCGACACGCTGTCCGCGAGCCGGACAGGGCTGCGCCTCTACATCGGCGGCGACGAAGCGTTCGTGTGGCGCGTGCAGCGCATCGCACGCGAGCATGGTCTGCAGGCGGACGAAATACAGGCGTCCGTGTCGGGCGCGCGGCGCCAGGTTTATTGCGTGCACTGCTCGACGGCCGCGAGCTACGGCGGCGGCGACATCGTGCGCTGCGAGGGCTGCGGCATCCGCCTCGCCGTGCGCCGGCATTTCTCGGAGCGGCTCGGCAGCTATATGGGCGTGTGCGCCGATGCGGGCGATCCGCGCGGAGAGCGTCGATGAGCGCGACGCGCGGACCCGTGCCCGAAGTGCTCGAGGTGCGCGTCGCGGCGGCGCGCATGGTCACGCCGCTGATCCGCGAGTTGACGCTCGTGCCCGCCGCCGGCACGCTGCCCGCGTTTTCCTCGGGCAGCCATGTCCAACTGCTGCTCGACACGGGCGCGCGCCGGCTGCGCAATGCGTACTCGCTGCTCGGCGATCCGCGCGGGGACGGCCGCTATCGCATCGCGGTGCGCAAGCAGGACGCGTCGCGCGGCGGTTCGGCGTGGATTCACGAGCATCTCGACGTCGGGGCGCGCGTGGCCGTCACGGCACCGCGCAATCTGTTCGCATTGCATTCGCGGGCGCGCCGCCATCTGCTGATCGCGGGCGGCATCGGCATCACGCCGTTCCTCGCGCACCTGGCCGCGCTCGATGCGCTGCAGGCCGAGCATGCGCTGCATTACGCGTATCGCGAGGGGCTCACGGATGCGTATCGCGACGAGCTGCAAC
>CAUPOD010000410.1:0-3154 GCA_963512745.1 uncultured Burkholderia sp.
AGCCGGCGCCGTCGCTGAGCGCATAGACGCGCAGCAGCATCGGCCGCGGCACGATGCGCGCGCCCGCCTCGTACTCGCGCCCGTCGAGCCCGGGCCAGGTCGGCGCCTGCGAGAGCGGCACGTCCTCCTGGACCGTATAGTCGCCGGGCCGCGCGGCGATGCGCGCGCGCCATTCGGCGAGTTGCTGCTGCGACAGGCGCGCGCCGAGCACGGGCTCGAACGGCTGGCCGCCCGGCTGCGGATAGGTAGGCTTGATCACGGAGCGCGCGAGATTCGGCAGCGCGGCCTCGCACGCGGCCGCCTCGCCGCACCACCACGACGGCACGGCAGGCAGTTCCAGCGTTTCGCCGAGCAGACCCTCGGCGAGGCCCGGCATGAAGCCGAACACGGCCGGCGATTCGAGGAACCCCGAACCGGGCATGTTCGCGAGCAGCACGTTGCCCGCGCGTACCGCGTGCAGCAGCCCCGGCACGCCGAGCATCGAATCGGGACGCAGTTCGAGCGGGTCGAGCCACGCGTCGTCGACGCGGCGCAAGATGCCGTGCACGGGTTCGAGCCCGCTCAGCGTCTTCAGGAAGACGCGGTTGTCGCGCGCGGTCAGATCGCCGCCCTCGACCAGGGTCAGGCCGAGGTAGCGCGCGAGGTACGCGTGCTCGAAATAGGTCGATGCGTGCGGGCCCGGCGTGAGCAGCACGATGCGCGCGTTCTTGCCCGCCGGGCTCAGCGTCTGCAGGCTGCGCAGCAGCGCGCGATAGCTGGCCGCGAGCCGCTGCACGTGCAGGCCGCGGAACGCGCGCGGGAACAGGCTCGACACGATTAGGCGGTTTTCGAGCAGATAGCCGAGGCCGGACGGCCCCTGCGTGTGCTGGGCCATCACGTGCCACGCGCCGTCGGGCGCGCGCGCGAGATCGAACGCCGCGATGTGGAGCCAGGTGTCGCCGAGCGCGTGCGTGCCGCGCATCGGCCGCAGGTAGCCGGGATGGCCCGTGACCAGCGCGGGCGGCAGCAAGCCTTGCTCGAGCACGCGCTGCTCGCCGCCGTACACGTCGCGCAGGATTTCGTTGAGCAGGCGCGTACGCTGCAGCACGCCGCGTTCGATCACATGCCAGTCCTGCGGCGTCACGATCAGCGGCAGCAGATCGAGCGACCATGGGCGCACGGCCTCGCCGCCGCGCGACGGTTCGTGCAGCTGATGCACGAGGCCGTTCTCGCGCATACGGCGCTGCAGGACGCCGAGGCGGCGGTCGAGATCGGCGAGACCGGCGCTGCCGACTTGCGTGAAGAATTCGCCCCAGGCCGGCGCGAGCGCGGCGGTGCCGAGCTGGGCGGTACCGCCGCGCAGCTCGTCGTAACGCCCGGCCGCGGCCGGCGCGGCAAGCGTCGCGCCGAATTCGGCGGCATCTTGCGAACCAGTCTCGAAGAGGGTTTGCATGGCGTCGAAGTCGGCCAGGTCGTCGCGTGAAAATAGGGACACGATTACTACTCGATAAAGGCGGGCGCCCGGCATGCCGCGCGCCGGTTTCCCCGCCGCGCGGCGCCGTGGCGACCCTCGTCAACCCGGCATCCTAACATTGCCAGAGGGTGCGCCGAAGCCCGCGCGCCGCCTTTGACCTTAGTTCACATCCTCCGCAAATCGAGCGTGAACGGGAACTCGCGGCTCGGCATGGCGGGCGCGACCGTCATGCGGCCCGGCGTGTGGCCGAGCGCGACGAAGCGCGCGAGCCGCCGGCTCTCGGCCTCGTACGCGTTGACCGGGAACGTGTCGTAGTTACGGCCGCCCGGATGCGTGACGTAATATTGACAGCCGCCGAGCGAACGCTCCATCCAGGTATCCACGATGTCGAAGGTCAGCGGCGCCTGCACGCCGATGGTCGGATGCAGCGCCGACGCGGGCGACCAGGCCTTGTAGCGCACGCCCGCCACATACTCGCCGACGATGCCCGTGGGCTGCATCGGCAGCGCCTCGCCGTTCACGGTCACGACGTAGCGGTTGTCGTTGAGCCCCGTCACGCGCACCTCGAGCCGCTCGACCGAGGAATCGACGTAGCGCACGGTGCCGCCCGGCGCACCCTCCTCGCCCATCACGTGCCACGGTTCGAGCGCGCCGCGCACGCTCAGCTCCATGCCGCGCACGCGCACCTGTCCGTACAGCGGGAAGCGGAACTCGAAATGCGGCGCGAACCAGGCCGGATCGAACGCGTAGCCGGCCTCGCGCATCTCGGTCATGACGTCCTCGAAATCCATCTCGAGGAATTCGGGCAGCATGAAGCGGTCGTGCAGTTCGGTGCCCCAGCGCGTGAGCGGCGTGGTGTACGGGCGCTCCCAGAAGCGCGCGATCAGCGCGCGCAGCAGCAGCTGCTGGACGATGCTCATGCGCGCGTGCGGCGGCATTTCGAACGCGCGCAGTTCGAGCAGGCCCAGGCGGCCCGTCGACGAATCGGGCGAATACAGCTTGTCGATGCAGAACTCGCTGCGGTGCGTATTGCCCGTCACGTCGATGAGGATGTTGCGCAGCACGCGATCGACGAGCCACGGCGGCATCGCCTGACCGTATAGCAGCTTGTTGCGCTCGATCTCCTTGAACGCGATTTCGAGTTCGTAGACCTGGTCGTTGCGCGCTTCGTCGACGCGCGGCGCCTGGCTCGTCGGCCCGATGAACAGGCCCGAGAACAGATACGACAGCGACGGATGGTTGTGCCAATAGCCGATCAGGCTCGCGAGCAGATCGGGGCGGCGCAGAAACGGGCTGTCCGCGGGCGTTGCGCCGCCGAGCACGAAGTGGTTGCCGCCGCCCGTGCCGACGTGCTTACCGTCGACCATGAACTTCTCGCTCGACAGGCGCGTGCGCCACGCCGCGTCGTAGAGGAATTCGGTGTGCTCGACGAGCTCCTTGAAGTTCGAGGCCGGGTGGATGTTGACCTCGATCACGCCCGGATCCGGCGTGACCTGCAGCATCTTGAGGCGCGGATCGCGCGGCGGCGGGTAGCCTTCGAGCACGATCTTGACGTCCAGTTCCTCGGCTGTCAGCTCGATCGCACTGAGCAGGTCGAGATAGTCTTCGAGCGCGGCGAGCGGCGGCATGAACACGTACAGCACGCCGTGGCGCTGTTCGACGCACAGCGCCGTGCGCGTGATCCACGACGCCGATTCGAAG
>CAUPOD010000411.1:0-3143 GCA_963512745.1 uncultured Burkholderia sp.
GTCACGGGTTTCCTGTTGGCGACGCTCGATGCGCGGCGCCTGTTCGAGCGCTCCGATCCCGACCCGCGCGCGGGCGACCTGACGATCCTGGCGGGCGATCCGCCCGTGCCCGTCCATATCGACAACCGCGCGCTCGATGCGCCCGACGACAAGCTGTTCCATCACACGGACCGGCTTAACTTCGGCGGCATCGCGCTCACGCTGCGCTACCGCGCCGAACGCGTGCCCGCGCTGATCCGCACCGACACCACGGCCACCATCGTGTTCCTAGCGGCGTTCGCCGCCGTGTGCCTGCTTACCGCGCTCGTCGACCGGCTCGCAGTGCGCGCGTCGGCAGCGGCCGTGCGCGGCGGCCTGCTCGACGAGGCGCGCATGCTCGGCATCGTGCGCTCGTCGATGGAGGCGATCATCACCATCGACGAATCGCAGACCGTGGTGATCTTCAATCCCGCCGCCGAACGCGTGTTCGGCGTTTCCGCGATGGACGCCGTCGGCGCGCCGCTCGAACGCTTCATCCCCGCGCGCTTTCGCGCGGCGCATGCGAAGCACGTCGAGCAATTCGGCGTGACCGGCGTGTCCGAACGGCAGATGGGACGCCAGCGCCTGCTGTTCGGCCTGCGCGCGAACGGCGAAGAGTTTCCGATCGAGGCGTCGATCTCGCAGATCCACGACCGCTCGGGCAAGCTCTATACGGTCATGCTGCGCGACGTCACCGAACGGGTGCGCGGCGACGATGCGCTGCGGCGCTCGCGCGAAGAGCTGCGCGAGCTGTCGGCGAATCTGCAGCAGGTGCGCGAGGAAGAGAAGACGCGCATCGCGCGCGAACTGCACGACGATCTGGGCCAGCAACTGACCGCGCTCAAGATGGACGTATCGGTCATCGCGCACGCGCTGAGCCGGTTCCGCACCGATCCGCCCGACGCGCCGCGCATCGCCGCGGTCGAACGCCAGTTGCAGAACATGCGACGCCTGATCGATTCGACGGTCGCATCCGTACGCCGCATCGCGGCCGACCTGCGCCCCGTCATGCTCGACGATCTCGGCCCCGTGCCGGCCATCGAATGGCTCGCCGACGATTTCACGCACCGCTACGGCATCGGCGTGCTGCGCGACATCGACATCGGCGAGATCGCGCTGAGCAACTCGGCCGCCACCACGCTGTTCCGCGTGGTGCAAGAGGCGCTGACCAACGTCGCGCGCCATGCCGAAGCCACCGAAGTAAAGCTGATACTGCGCATCGAATCGGGCTTCTGCCTGCTGCGCATCGTCGACAACGGGCGCGGCATGCCCGAGGCGGCTAACGACGGCACAACGTTCGGACTGCTTGGCATCCGCGAACGCGCGCATATGTTGAGCGGCACGGTATCGATCGACAGCATGCCGGGCCATGGCGTATCCGTCACGGTGACGCTGCCGCTGCACGCCGTACAACAGGAAGGAGGGCTGCCGTGATCAGCGTACTCATCGCCGACGATCATGCGCTCGTGCGCGACGGCCTGCGCCATATCCTGCAGGAGGCGCACGGCTTCGAGGTCGCCGGCGAGGCCTACGACGGCATCAGCACGGTCGCGCTCGTGCGCGCGACCGAGGCGCAGCTGCTCGTGCTCGACCTGTCCATGCCGGGCCGCAACGGGATCGAACTGATCAAGCAGATCAAGGAGGAAAAGCCCGCGCTGCGCATCCTCGTGCTGACCATGCATGCGGAACAGCAATACGCGGTGCGCGCGTTCCGCGCCGGCGCGTCGGGCTACATGACCAAAGAGAGCGCCAGCGCGGAACTCGTGGGCGCGCTCGCCAAGATCGCCGCCGGCGGCATCTACGTGAGCCTCGCGATGGCCGAGCACATCGCGCAAAGCCTCAACGAACCGGCCGAGCTGCTGCCGCATCAGCGCCTGTCCGACCGCGAGTTCGACGTATTCAAGCGCATCGCGAGCGGCGAAACCATCGGCGAAATCGCGCAGGCGCTCAACGTGAGCGCCAAGACCGTGAGTACCTACAAGGCGCGGCTGCTCGAGAAAATGCAGATGCCGCACGAGGCCGCGCTCGTGCGCTACGCGTTGCGCCACAGGCTCATCGACGACCAGGATCAGGATTGAAGCGGCAACGCAAACGGCGCGGCCCCGTAGGCGCCGGCCTACACGAATTGCCGCAATCCCTACGCGATTTTCGCCATTTGCCGATGTTGCGACCCTGGCGGCATAGGTCATACTCCGTGCACGACCGCACAACAACAATAAACAACAAATACCTACCACACGCTTGCATCACTCTCTGGAGTAGACCGTGGATCCCCACACGTCTATCCGGGCAGATGGGGTTAATCCTGCCCGTCACGGCGCCCGCGGCGCCGCCATCGTCGTAGATCGTCCCAAGACCGAAAAGTCACGCTGCTCCAACTGCCCGATGCGAAACGTTTGCATGCCGCCGGGCCTCTCCTCCGACGAATTGTCCCAACTCGACGACATCATCTGCAACACGCGTCACATCGCGCGCGGCGAGATGGTGTTCCGCAGCGACGACGCATTCGAAAACATCTACGCGGTGCGCGTCGGCTCGTTCAAGACCGTGGTGGTCAATCGCGACGGCATGGAAGTGGTGACGGGCTTTCAGATCCCGGGCGAGATGCTCGGCCTCGACGGCGTGTGCGACAACCGCCACCGCTGCGATGCGGTCGCGCTCGAGGACAGCGTGGTCTGCGTGATTCCGTTCGCGCAGCTCGAACGCGTCTGCCGCGAACTGAAGCCGATGCAGCACTACGTGCATCAGATGATGAGCGGCGAGATCGTGCGCGAATCGGGGCAGTTGCTGCTGCTCGGCACGATGACCGCGCCGCAGCGTGTCGCCGCGTTCCTGCTCAATCTCTCGGCGCGCTTCCGCGCGCGCGGCTATTCCGCGGCGGAGTTCAACCTGCGCATGACGCGCGAGGAGATCGGCTGCTTCCTCGGCCTCAAGCTCGAAACCGTGAGCCGCACGTTCTCGAAGTTCCACCGCGAGCAATTGATCGATCCGTGCGGCAAGCAGATCCGCATTCTCGATGCGGAGCGGGGGGGGCGCGGGGGGGGGGGCGGGCGGCGGCGCGCCGCGCGGGTGTTGGGCGGCGCGTTGACACCCAGACCGGCCCGCAACCAACCCCGAATGACCCC
>CAUPOD010000412.1:0-3109 GCA_963512745.1 uncultured Burkholderia sp.
GTTCGGGATCGATGATCGGGCGACGCGGCATGGGAATGGCAAAACGGAAAATCGGGCTACAAATGAAAAAGCACCCTGACGGGTGCTTTTCCAATGCTACGGCTTACTCGGCTGCGGCGGCGGGAGCAGCGGTGCGATCCTTCGTCACCAGCTTTTCCTTGATACGTGCCGACTTGCCCGAGCGCTCGCGCAGGTAGTACAGCTTCGCACGACGCACGTCGCCGCGACGCTTCACGACGATGCTCGCCAGCAGCGGCGAGTAGGTCTGGAACGTACGCTCGACGCCTTCGCCCGACGAGATCTTGCGAACGATGAACGACGAGTTCAGGCCACGGTTACGCTTGGCGATCACGACGCCTTCATACGCCTGAACGCGCTTGCGCGTGCCTTCGACCACGTTCACGTTGACGATCACCGTATCGCCGGGAGCGAATTCGGGGATGGTCTTGCCTTCCAGCATGCGAGCAATTTCTTCTTGCTCAAGTTTTTCGATCAGATTCACGACTGACTCCTATTGCCATCTTGTCGGCGTTTGCACCCGCCTGTCCCCAGGCACGGCCCCGATAGAGGATGGGTTCACAACTGGCACCGGGCACGCATGCACGGCACCGCCTAGTCTCGCTGCCCGCGAACCACGCATCAAGACGATGCCTGCTTCGCTTCCTTGGCGAGTTTTGCGAGCCACGCCTCGTCGGCCCGGCTCAACAATTTGTCGCGGCGCGCCCGTTCGATCAGATCGGGACGCTTCACGAACGTATTCTTCAAAGCCTGCTCGCGCCGCCAGCGCTCGATCTCGGCATGATGACCGCCGAGCAGCACGTCCGGCACGCGCATGCCGTCGTATTCCTCGGGCCGCGTGTAATGCGGGCAATCGAGCAAGCCGTCGGCGAAACTGTCCTGCACGGCCGATTGCGCATCGTTCAAGACGCCCGGCAGCAAACGCACCACGGCGTCCATCACGGCCATCGCGGGCAATTCGCCGCCCGACAGCACGAAATCGCCGACGCTGATTTCCTCGTCGACGCAACGATCGAGCAAACGCTGATCGATCGCCTCGTAGCGGCCGCACAGCAGCACCACGCCCGGTTCCTGCGCCATGCGCTCGGCGCGCGCATGCGAAAACGGCGCGCCTTGCGGCGACAGCATCACCACGCGTGCGCCAGCAATACCCTGCTCGGCCTGCGCCGCCTTGGCCGCAGCGAGTGCGGCTTCGAGCGGCTTGGCCAGCATCACCATGCCCGGACCGCCGCCATAGGGGCGATCGTCCACGGTACGGTAATTATCGCTCGTGAAATCGCGCGGATTCCACGTCCTCAACCCGAAACGCCCTTGCTTGACCGCGCGGCTCGTAATGCCCCACTCGGTCAACGCGCGGAACATCTCGGGAAAGAGCGTGACGACATCGAACTGCATCGCGCACCGCCTGCCTGATTCAGTAATCGGTTTCCCAATCGACGACGATGCGCCGCGCCTGCTGATCGACGGTCTTCACGTACGCGCCGACGAACGGAATCAACCGTTCGGCCATGACCGGCTGACCTTCCTTGCCGGTGGACGCATACTCGACGCGCAATACCGAATGCGCGCCGTTGTCGATCAAACCCGCCACGTTGCCAAGCGGCTCGTCGGCCAGATTGACGACGCGCATGCCGATCAGATCGACCCAGTAAAATTCGTCGGGCGACGCAATCGCCGGGAAATCGGCGCGCCGCACGAACACGCTGTAACCGCGCAACGCCTCTGCGGCATTGCGGTCGGCGACGCCGGCCAGATGCGCGACGAACATGTCCGTATGCGCCTTGGCCTGCAGCACAGCCGCCGTTTTCAGATCGCGCCCCTTGCGCAGCCAGCAGCGGCGCGCATTGAGCAGCACGTCGCCGCCACTGCCGACTTCGGCATGCGGCACGAGCTTGACCCAGCCCTTGAGGCCGTAGGCATCGAGCACGCCCGCCACTTCGACGGCATCCTCGGGCCAATCCTGCTCGGCTTCGCTGCGCAGCGCCTGCGCGGCCGCGCTTTCGGGCTGCCGTGCCTCGGCCGAAGCCGCGGCACGCTCCACCGGCTTGCGCGCGAACACGCCGAACGGCGAGTCCTTCGCGTCCGGCTGGGCGGGATCGCGACCGGCCATTAAGCGGCCGGTTGCGCCTTTTGCGCTTCCTTGACCAGACGCTCGACAGCCGACGACAGCTGAGCGCCGACGCCTTGCCAGTACGTCAGACGGTCTTGAGCGATACGCAGGGCTTCGCCCTTCGTCGCGACCGGGTTGTAGAAGCCAACGCGCTCGATGAAGCGGCCGTCACGACGGTTACGCGAATCGGTAGCAACGATGTTGTAGAACGGGCGCTTCTTCGAGCCGCCGCGAGCCAGACGGATGATGACCATATGAATTCCTTCGGGAAACCGAGTTCAAAACTACTGAAACACGAGATTATAGCCGGAAATCTATGGCACAACAAACACTTACCGTGGAACAACGCGTTTTGTGTGGTGCCGAGGCCGGCCGAGCCGCTCCGTCCGGCCGCGGAGCGGCCCGCCGAGGCCCGCGGAATCGGGCCCTCGCTAGAAAAGACTCAATTGAGCGGCCGCCGGCGGTTCCGGCCCGCGCGGCGTGCGGAACTGCGACATGTCGAGGATGCCGTGGCGGCGTTCGTTGAGCCCGAGGCGTTTGACCGCCTGGGCGAAGCGCTGCTTGATCAGGTCGGCCCACAGGCCCTCGCCCTTCATGCGCGTTGCGAAATCGGCCACGTAGTCGGCGCCGCCGCGCATTTCGCGCACGCGCGCCATGACGCGCGCCGCGCGATCCGGAAAGTGGGCCTCGAGCCATTGCTTGAACAGCGGCGCGACTTCCCACGGCAGGCGCAGCACGATATAGCTCGCATGCGTCGCGCCCGCTTCGGCGCACGCTTCGAGCACGCGTTCGAGATCGGGTTCCGTCACGAACGGAATCACGGGCGCGATGCTCACGCCGACCGGGATGCCCGCCTCGCTCAACGTGCGAATCGTGCGCAGCCGGCGCGCGGGGGTGGGGGGGCGGGGGGGGGGGGGGGGGGGGCCGTCGGGGGTGGGCGGCGGGGTGTTGTTGTCAGCCCGCTAACAACCGCCCGCGGCC
>CAUPOD010000413.1:0-3099 GCA_963512745.1 uncultured Burkholderia sp.
GCGTGGCGGTGTCGGACGCGCCGTTCGCTTCCGCGCCGCGGGTCGGCGCGAGCGTGAGATCGAACGGCATCGGCGCGCCGGCCGCCTTGCCGAGCGGCGCCGGAAAATCGAGCGCGAGCCCGCTCAGGTCCGCGTGCGCGCTGACTTCGGGCAGGCCGCCGTGCGCCGTGCCCTGCACGTCGAGCCGGTACGGCGCGCTGCCGCTCACGTGCGCGAGCAGCGCGGCGGCCGTGCCTTGCAGATTGAGCCAGTTCGCGCTCTCTACGCCCAGCTGGCCGTTGGTCTCGAATGCATAGCGGCCGTTCTCGGCATACGTGCCGCGCGCGTGCCAGTCGCCGCCGAGCAGGCGTCCCGTCAGCTGTTCGGCGCGCGCCGTTTCACGCGTGAATTGCACGCGGCCGCGCAGCGCGGTGAGCGGCGGCAGCGTATCGAGCGCGAGCGTGTCGCCGTCGAACGTGAGCGAGCCGTCCACGCTCGTGTGCGTGTGCGGCGTATGTTGCGGGAAAGTCAGCGTCAGCGCGAAATCGGCCGGGCCGTCCGTGTGCAGGCGCGCGCCGAGGTCGCCGGAGCGCACGCCGAGCGGGCTGTGCGCCACGTAGTCCACGAAATCGCTGAGCGGCCCGCGCCCCTTGCCCGAGATCACGAGCGGCGCGTTGACCGGATGGGCCGTGTCGATGATGAGACCCGTCACCGGCGCGAACGCGAAGCGTTTGTAATGCCCGCGGCTGATGTCGAAGCGCAGCAGCTGCTCGGAGATCTGGAACTCGCCGTCGATGCCCGTCAGCGCGGGCCACACGTTCGGCACGCCGCCCGACAGATATTGCAGCGGCTGCGGCGTCGGTTCGAACTGGCCGCCCGTGAACGGCGCGCGGATCTGGAACACGCCCGTGCGCGGCGCATGCGAATACGGGAACGTGTCGAGCGGCCCGTTCACGACGATGCTCGCGCCGCGCTTGACCTGGCCCGCCTGCAGCGCGTGCGCGAGATAGTGGCGCAGCTGGGCGCCGATGCTGGTCGGCAGATAGCGCGGAATGCGCGGCACGGCAGCGCGCTCGAACGTCGATTTGAGGTCGAGCGAACCCTTGTCGGCCTCCGTCTTCATGTAATGCAGGGTGGTGTGGGCGGCCGCGTCGGCGTTGGCCACGTAGAGGTCGGGTACGCGTACGTCCATGCGCGCGGGCTGCGCGGTGCCGGGCGCGGTGACGATGGTCCAGTGCGCCGCGCCGCGCCGCCGCTCGCAACGCACGCGCGGCTCTTAGAAAAGCCCCGGCACCGTGACGGCCGCGCCGACCGTGTCGAGCGTCACGTCGCCGCGATGTTCGTCCGCGTCCACGTGCCCCCACAGATTCTCGACGCCCGGCGCGCCGACGTGCGGATGGCCGTATTCGTTGAGCCCCGGCGCGGGCGGCTGGGCCGCGAAACTGAGCCCGCGCAGATCGCCCGCGAAGCGGTAGTGGATCACGGGCGCGGTGCCGTTGCGGCGCTCCTCCTCGACCTGCGACGCATTCGCGGGCTTGGCGCGCTCGGCCGAGATCTCGTAGTTCTCGATCAGCCCGCGCGGTGCGTAGCGGCTCAGTTCGCCGCGGAACGTGGCCGGCAGCGGCAGCCCGCGCACGAATTCGTTCAGGAGGCCGAGATCGACGCGGTCGCCGGCCACGCTCAGCAGCAGGCCGCGGTCCACGGTCGGCAGGCGGTAGCGCGCGGTGAGCGTGTCGAACGACAGCGCGCGCAGCACCGGCGTGCCGTCGGCGAGCGGCGGCTGGTTCAGTTCGGCATGGAGGTTCGTCAGGTGCAGGCGGTAGTCGCGGTGCGCCTCGATGGCGAGATCCCAGGCCACGCGCGCGACTGGGATGTCGAGGCGCGGCTGGTCGGCGGCGCGCAGCGCGACCGCTTCGCTGTCGAGCGTGCCGCGCGCGTGGTGCAGGTGGCCGCCGCCGAAATCGACCCAGATGCGGTTGGAGATGCGGCCCGCGAGCGTTTCGAGGTGGATCGTCGCATAGCGCGACAGCGTCGGCAAATCGACGGCGCTGGCCGACACGTAGGCCGTGCCGTGCCAGTTCGAGGGGCGCCCGACGACGCCGAACGGGTTGTGCTTGAAGCGCGCGCGGAAATCGAGCGGACCGTCGAACAGCGTGCCGTCGGCCGGCGCCTGCAGCGCGAGCCGGTGCGTGAGATAGCCGTTCAGCACTTCGGCGCGGATGCCCGACAGCACGAGTTCGGGGGCGTCGTGCTGGCCGTCGCGCCAGCGCAGTGTGCCGTCGTGCAGCACGATCGCGCGCTGCTGGAGCAGCCAGGTCGAGAACGTGGGATCGCCGCTCGTGGCGTTCGGCACCGAGATGCCCGCGATGAACAGCGAGCCGTCCGCATGCCGTTCGATGAGCAGGTCGGGCCGGTCCACCACGAGGCTAGACAGGACCGGCGTCAGGCGCAGGAGCGACGACCAAGAGAACACCGCGCTCGCGTGCGGCACGGTCAGCGCGATGCCGTCTTTGCCGCGAATCGTGAGAGTGCCGATGTCGAGCGCCGGTTCGAGGCCCGCCCAGTGCGCTTCGAGCTTGCCGATCGTGACGGTTGCGTGGGTGTGCCGGGAGACGAGCGCTTCGAGGCGCGGCCGGAAGCTGTCCACGCGC
Source organism: uncultured Burkholderia sp. (assembly GCA_963512745.1). Classification (GTDB taxonomy): domain Bacteria; phylum Pseudomonadota; class Gammaproteobacteria; order Burkholderiales; family Burkholderiaceae; genus Burkholderia. Next base: position 2,631 of record CAUPOD010000413.1, read on the forward strand.
GGCATGACGAGGTAGCAGAGCCCCGCGAACAGCAGCGCCGCGACGAAGTACGCGAGCACCGCGGCCGCCAGGACGATCTTGAGCCCGCGCCACAGCTTGGGGTGGGGAGCCTGCGCAGGTCCGGCGGCGGGTGGCGTTGCGGATTCCTGGGGTTCGGACATGCGGCGAAAAGGCGGGGCTGTGATAGCGTTGCGGTCAACGCAGAAATGTATCACACCCCCTTATGCGCATCCCGGATCGGCGGCGCTGTACGCGTGCCCCGGCCGCGCGTTTGTACGGCATCCGGGCCGCCCGCGCGGCACGCCACCTTCGAATCGACCGATGAACGACGCTTCCACGCTCGCCTGTTTCGATTATTCGCGCTACCTCGCGCGCAGCCTGACCGCGCGCCCCGAGTTGGCCGCGCGGGTCGCCGCGTGGTCGGCCGAGCCGCTCACGCGCGAACGCATCGCGGCGCGCTGCGACGAGC
>CAUPOD010000414.1:0-3099 GCA_963512745.1 uncultured Burkholderia sp.
GTCCACGTCCCAGACGCCGATCAGCGTGCCGTCGGCCGCGACCAGCGGCACCACGATTTCCGATTGCGAGGCCGAGTCGCACGCGATATGGCCAGGGAACGCGTGCACGTCGGCCACGACCTGTACTTCGCGCGTTTGCGCGGCCGTGCCGCACACGCCCTTGCCGAGCGCGATGCGCACGCACGCGGGCTTACCCTGGAACGGCCCGACCACGAGCTCGCGGCCGTCGTAGAAATAGAAGCCGGCCCAGTTGAGGCCGTCGAGCGCGTCGTACACGAGTGCCGAGAAATTCGCGGCGTTGGCGATCAGGTCGGTTTCGCTTTCGAGCAGCGCGTGCGCCTGCGCGGCCAGCGTGGCATAGAGTTCGGGCTTGGAGTCGGGCAGCGTTTCTGCAGGGGAGAACATGGCGGTGGAGTCGGTCGGACGATAACGAGCGAAGGGAGGCGGCGGCTCGTGCCGCGCCGCGTATCGCGCATAGTTTACGGCAATCGCGAGATTTCGTCCGAACGCGTCCGCGGCGGAAGGTTCCGTACGGGTGCCCTGCAACACGGCACCATGGGCAGCCCGAGCAAGCACAGCCGCGCCGCAGCATGAGCAGCACAGTAGTACGGGCACGTGCCGCCGACGACCAACGCGCGGTATGGCCGGCGTTCGTGCCGCCCCGCATGGTTGGCGCGACGTTGCCCGGCGCGGCATAATCGGCGTTCGTGCCGCATTTTCCGCGGCACGTCTGCCAGGAGCATTCGTCTCGTGAATTCGTCCGCCTTACCCACGCCCGCCGCGCAGTCCGCATGGACCTGGCGCTGGCAAGCCTTTTCCGAACTGAGCGCGCTCGAGTTGTACGCCATCCTGATGGCGCGTGCCGACGTATTCGTGGTCGAGCAGAACTGCGTCTATCGCGACATCGACGGCGCCGATGTCGACTCATGGCATCTGAGCGCGTGGGACGATGGCGAACTGGCGGGCTATCTGCGCGTGCTGCCGCCGACGGCCGAACACCCCGACGTGTGGATCGGCCGCGTGCTCACGCAGGAAACGGCGCGCGGCACCGGCCTCGGCCGCCAACTGCTCGCGCGCGCGCTCGAGCATATCCGTGCGCGCTGGCCCGGGCTGCCCGTGAGCCTGCATGCGCAGGCCCATCTGCAGGGTTTCTACGGCGCGTTCGGTTTCGCGCCGAGTTCGGATGTTCACGACGAGGACGGCATCGCGCACGTCTGGATGCGCCTCGCCTAGCTGACGGCGAGACCGTGTTCGCGGTTACTGCGTCTGCGAAGGCGGCTTGACCGCGAACGCCGTGTCGAGCTTCTCGCCGTTCGAGAACTGCAATTGCAGATGCACGGTATCGCCGGGTTTGATCGCATGCTGCGGCTGTTCGAGCATCAGGTGATAGCCGCCCGGCACGATCGCGACCGAGCCGTGTGCGGGGATCGTGAGCTTGTCCACCATCGTCATCTGCTGCGTGGAGCCGTTCGAGACGGTTTGATGCAGCATCGTCATGCCGTAGTCGCTGCTGTCGATCTCGACGAGGTCGACAGGCTTGTCGCTGCTGTTCTCGAGCGTCACGTAGCCCGCGGCCGGCAACTTGTTCGGCAGCCAGCGTACCCATGCGTGCTGCGCGCGGATCGCGCCCGCGCCGGCATGGGCCGTGGCCGCGCATAGTCCGAGCGTGAGCGCGGCGAGCGAGGCGAGGGCGGTCAGGGTCTTCGATGTCGTCATGGTCGATGCTTGCTTGATGGTAGGAATGCGATGAAGCGCGGCGGGTTGCGGAAAAGCCGAGCGAGCGCTTGCAAAGACGCACAGCATAGCGAAGCCCGCGCCTATTCGGGTGCGGCAATGAGTCGCCGCAGATCGGCCGCTATCGCTTCGGGCGGGTCCTGGTCGGTCGCGAGCAGCCGTGCATGGCCGTTCGCGTCGAACACGTAGACGGCCGAACTATGCGTGACGGCGTAATTGCCGTGCGCGTCGGACTCGTCCATTTGGTACGCGACGCGATAGCGCCGCGCCAGCGCCTCGATTTGCGCGGGCGTGCCCGTGAGCCCGACTGCATGCGCGCTGTCGAACGCCGCGGCGTACGCGTGCAGGAGCGCGGGCGTATCGCGCGCGGGGTCGACCGAGATGAACAGGATGCGCGCATGCTGTGCGGCACCGCCGAGCAGCGTGAGCGCCTGGGTCAGCCGCGCCATGGTCTCGGGGCACACGTCGGGGCAATGCGTATAGCCGAAATAGACGAGCGCCACGCGGCCCTTGAACGCGTCGGCCGAGACGGAGCGGCCGTCGTCGCCGACCAGCGTGAACGCGAGGTCGGGCAAATGGCCGCTCACGTCGGTCAGCCGCCACGGCGCGCCGTGCTGGCCGCAACCGAGCAGCGCCAGCATGCACGCGCATGTGCAGAGCCGGCGCGACGCGAACCGCGCGCATCGATCCAGGAGATCTCCGAGATTCGTTATGCCGAGGCGGAACGGGGGGCGAAGCACCATGGCGGAGGCGGTCGGTTAATGGATCGGATGTGGGGTCGATGCGCGGCCGCGCGCGCAATTAGGCGCGCAATCGGGCTGCAAGGCACGGTAAGATGTGCGCAGCTTTATTCTAGGCCCGTTCGCGGGCCGGTTTATGGAACGCTCACCTGCATCGATGTCTTCCGCCACGGTTTCATTCTCATGCGCGCTCGCGCGCGCCGCGTTTTTCTTCGATTTCGACGGCACGCTCGTCGAACTGGCTGCCACGCCCGACGGGATCCATGTGCCCGCCGCGCTGCCGCACCGGCTTGCGGCGCTGCGCGCAGCATGCGGCGGCGCGCTCGCGATCGTCTCGGGGCGCGGCATCGATGCGATCGACGCGTTTCTCGCGATGCCCGATCTGCCCATCGCGGGCCTGCACGGCGCCGAGCGCCGCGACATGCATGGCGCGCTCACGCACACGGGCCTCGACGAGGTGCGCCTCGCGCATATCGTCGCCGATCTCGCCGCGCTCGCCCAGCAGCATGCCGGCTTGCTGCTCGAGCCGAAGCGCGCCTCGGTGGCTTTCCACTACCGCAACCCGCCCGCGTGCGAAGCGCTCGTGCGCCATGCGGTCGAGGGGGGCGGCGGGGCGCCCCCCCCA
>CAUPOD010000415.1:0-3099 GCA_963512745.1 uncultured Burkholderia sp.
CGCAACTTGCAAGTATCGGCTGCGCGCGCCGATGAGGCAAGTGCGGGGCGGGTGGCGCACCCTAATTCGGGGGGGAATGGGACCGGGGCGAAGGGCCGCGTCCGGCTTGCAGCCGGGGGGCGGCTGTCCGGCTGTCCGGCTGTCCGGATTGTGCGGGGGCCTGGGGCTGGGCGCAGGTGCCGGCGCCGAGCCCGACTAGCGGCGGCTCGGCGCGCGCCCAACGTGCCACACCGCCAAATCGAGCGCCAAGGCCAGCGTCATCGCTGCCGCGCCGATCGCGAACAGCAGCCGGTAGTCGCCGCCGCTGCGCGCGAACACGAACGACAGCGCGTACGCGGCCAGCGCCTGGCACAGCGCGAAACCGACCGTCGCGGTGCGCCAGGCGCGGTTCTGGCGCGCGGGCCGGTCCGGCAGCAGCTCGTGGATGCGGCCGAGCACGAGCGGCACGGTGCCGGTCACGAAGGCGCCGACCACCACGCTCGAAACCATGAGCCAAGGACCGCCGAGACCCAGCGCCGGGATCAGCACGGCGACGATTTCGAGGACGAAAACCGCACGCAGGGCCGGGCCGAAGCCGGTTTTATCGGCCAGCGCGCCTGCCGCGAGCGGCCCGAACGTGGCGCCGATGCCGAATACCACCCAGTATTCCGCGCCGATCCGCAGCCCCTGCCCCAGGCCGCGCGCGACGAAATCGACGAGGAAGATCATGTGCGGCACCCAACCCGCCGCGTTCAGCGCGTATTCGGCGAAAAGCGCGCGCAGGGCAACGGGAGCGCGCTCGGGCGCGGTATATGACGGACGTGCGGCTTCGGGAGCAGCGGCGCCGGACTCGGCGGCGGCGCCAAGTTCGTGCGGCCAGCCGTGCCATGCAAGCGCCGTCGCCAGCAGCGACAACAGCCCGATCCCGCACCAGGCCGTGCGCAAACCGCCTTGCAGCAGCCACGGCACCAGTGTGCCCGACGCCGCCACTCCGACGCCTACGCCCATGAAGATCAGGCCGCCCGCGAGTCCGCGCCGCGCGGCGGGCAGACGCGGCAGCACCGCGGGCGCGGCCAGCACCATCAGCGCGCCGCCGGCCAAGCCGGCCAGCGCGCGCCACACGAAGAACCAGCCGAACGACACCGGGTACGCGCACGCGAAAAACGCGAGCGTCGCCACGCCCATCATGGCCCGCAACGCGGTGCGCGCCGTGACCCGCGCGGCCAGCGGCCGGCCGAGCAGCGCGCCCGCGAGATAACCGGCCAGATTGGCTGCGCCGAGATACGCGGCGACCGACGCGTCGAACCAATGCGCAGCGACGATCGCGGGCAGCAACGGCGTGTACGCGAAGCGCGCGAGGCCGATGCCGATCAGGCTCGCGCAAAAGGCGGCCAGGACGGCGCGCCAGACGGGAACGCCGTGGGGTTGCGCATTGCCAGCGGCCCGCGCTTGCTCTGGCGCGTCTGACGCGCGGAAACCGTCGGCCCGGTTCATTTTCGATCCTCGTCTGCTCTGCGATTTGAGGGAGCCAGGTTAGCGCGCCTCGGCAATCTCCAGAACCGAATTTATTAGATATCACCTATCTTCATTGCGGATACGTCCTATACTGAAACGCGACAAAAACACGCCGGATCCCCGCCCTCGCCTCCCCATGGACCTGACCGACCTGAAGACCTTCGAGGCCGTCGCGCGCCTCGGCAGCATGAACAAAGCCGCAGCCGAACTGCATACCGTGCAGTCGAACGTGACGGCGCGCATCCGCGCGCTCGAAGACGAACTCGGGCTGCCGCTGTTTCAGCGCCACGCGCGCGGCGTCACGCCGACCGCGGCCGGCCAGCGCGTACTGCCGTTCGTGGGCCGCATCGCCAAGCTGCTCGACGATGCGCGCTCCGCGGCGCGCGACGACGGCGCGCCGGGCGGCTCGCTGATCGTCGGCAGCCTCGAAACCACTACGGCGCTGCGGCTCTCGCCGATCCTGACCGAGTTCTCCCGCACCTATCCCGAGGTGCGGCTCAGCGTCAACACGGGCACGACGGCGCGGCTCGTCCACGACGTCGTGGCCGGCAAGCTCGAAGGCGCGTTCGTCGCGGGGCCGATCGAGCATCCGGACTTGCAGCAGGAAACGGTGTTCACCGAGGAGCTCGTGCTCGTCACGAGCCCGGCCGTGGGCGGCATCGAGGAACTCACGCGCATCGGCGATCTGCGCGGCATCGTGTTCCAGGCCGGCTGCTCCTATCGCCAGCGGTTCGAAGCGCTGTTGGCCGGCATCGGCATCGTGATCGCCAGGCCGCTCGAATTCGGCTCGCTCGATGCGATCGTCAGCTGCGTGGCCGCGGGCATCGGCGTGACGCTGCTGCCGCTCGGCGTGGTCGAGGCGGCGGCCGCAGCCGGCAAGGTGACGGCGCACCGGCTGCCGCGGGAGTTCGCGCTCGTCGACACCTTGTTCGTACGCCGCCGCGACGGCTATGTATCGAGTGCGCTCGGTGCGTTTCTGGGCATGGCGCGCCGCGCCTACCGCGATGCGGAGGCGGGGCGGCACGCGTTGCTGCAGGAAGCGTAAGGCCGAAGCGCTTGGTGCCGCTCGGCGGCCGGATACGCAGCCTGCACGACGTGGGCGCCAGACGGCGTACCCGGCGGCCGCAACACATGCAAGACATCGCACGCGCGACATTTCTCCAACCCGAACCGGGACACCCCCGCCTCACTTCATGAAAATCATCATCTACGGCGCAACGGGCATGGTCGGCTCCGGCGCCCTGCATGTGTGTCTGCGGGCGGATGCAGTGTCCGAGGTCGCCGTGGTCGGGCGCACTTCGACCGGGCTGCAGAACGCGAAGCTGCGCGAGATCCTGGTGGCCGATCCCGCCGATACCGACAGCTACGTCGACAAGCTCGCGGGCTACGATGCGTGCTTCTATTGCATCGGCGTCGCGTCGAGCGGCATGAGCGAGACCGACTACACGCGGCTGACCTATACGCTCACGCTGCAGATCGCCGAGGCGCTCGCGCGCGTCGCGCCGCAAGCCGTGTTCGTCTACCTGTCGGGGGCCCGCGCCGCTAGCTCCGAATCGGGCCGCCCCATGTGGGCGCGCGTGCGCGGCCAGACAGACAAACAGCTGA
>CAUPOD010000416.1:0-3081 GCA_963512745.1 uncultured Burkholderia sp.
GCCCCATGCGCGGCCGGACGCGCGCGGGGACGCGTCGTGGGTCGTCGAATCATTTCGGGTCTCCGGATTTGCCTTGCAGCAGCGATTCGGGATGCCGTTCGAGGTAGTCGGACAGCGCGTTCAGCGATTGCAGCGTGCGCGTGAGTTCCTTGAGCGCGCCGCGCACGTCGCTTTGCAGCGGCGAATCCTGCTGCAGCGTGGCCTGGGCCGCGTCGAACGTCTGCTTGGCCGCGCTCAGCGTGTCGCGCGCCTGCGGCGCGATCTGCGTGTTGAGCTGCTTGAACAGCACGTTGGCCTGCTTCAGCGAATCGTTCAGGTTCGTGCCGATCTGATCGAACGGGATCTTGTCGAGCTTCTTCGCGATGTCCGCGACCTGCAGTTGCAGCTCGTCGAGCGTGTTCGGCACGGTCGGCAGCTCGAGCGGGTTCTTGTTCAGATCGAGCGTCGCGGGCGCCGCCTTCGGGAAGAAGTCGATCGCCACGTACAACTGGCTCGTCAGCAGGTTGCCGGTGCGCAGCTGGGCACGCAGGCCGCGCTTCACGAGGTGCGCGAGGATTTCGCGGCGCGCCGCTTCGCCCTTGTTCTCGGTCGCCTGGCGGAAGCGCGGCCCGAGCCGGTCGGGGTAGAGGTTGAGCGTGACGGGCATCGTGAAGTTGTCGGTCTTGGGATCGTAATTGATGTCGATGTTCGTCACGTTGCCGATCTCGATGCCGCGGAAATCGACGGTCGCGCCCACGGCCAGCCCGCGCAGCGATTGATTGAAGTTCGTGACCACGGTGACGGGCGTGCCGTCGGGCGCGCGCATCGCGTCGGCCTGATCGGTGCCGAGGCGGAACGTGCTGTTGCTCGGTGCGACGGCGCCGATCGGCTGATCGGGCGGCGTCTGGAACGCGATGCCGCCGAGCACCACGGCCGCGAGCGACTGCGTATTGAGCTTGAAGCCGCTCGAATCGAGGCGCAGGTCCACGCCGCTCGCCTGCCACCAGCGCGTGTTCTCGCCCACGTAGCGGTCGTACGGGGCGGCGACGAACACCGTGAAGTTCACGCCGTCGCCGTCCTGGTCGAGCGAGTACGAGGCCACTTGGCCCACCGGCACGCGGCGGTAGTAGACCGGCGTGCCGATGTCGATCGAGCCGAGCGACTCGCCGTGCAGCACGTAGGTCGTGCCTTTCTGGTCGCCCGTCACGGCCGGCGGCGCCTCGAGCCCCGTGAAGGTGTCCTGCCTCGTATGCGAACGGCCCGCGTCGACGCCGATATATGCGCCCGACAGCAGCGTGCCGAGACCCGACACGCCGTTGGCCGCCACGCGCGGCCGCACGATCCAGAAGCGCGAGCCGTCCACCGCGAAGCGCTCCGCTTCCTTCTTGAGCTGCACTTCCACGAGCACGTGCGACAGATCGCTGGACAGCTTGATGGTCTTGACCGTGCCGATCTCGACATCTTTGTACTTGACCTGCGTCTTGCCCGGTTCGAGGCCCTCGGCATTGCGGAACTGGAGCGTGATGGTCGGCCCGCGTTCGAGCACTGCCTGCACCACGAGCCCGATGCCGATCAAGGCCGCGATCAGCGGCACCAGCCAGACCAGCGAAGGCAGCCAGCGGCTGCGCCGATCGATGCGCGGCGCGGGCGGCGGAGCGGACGGGGGCGGTGCGTTGTCTTGCGGCCCGTGCGGACTATTCATGAGGGGTTCCTGAAGTATCGATGGGGTCCCAGATCAGGCGCGGATCGAATTGCATCGCAGCGATCATGGTCAGGATCACGACGGCGCCGAACGCGAGCGCGCCAGGCCCCGCGGTGATCACGGCCAGCGAGCGGAACTGTACCAGCGCGGCCGTCAGCGTGACGACGAAGATGTCGAGCATCGACCAGCGGCCGATGCCCTCGACGATCCGGTACAGCTTCGCGCGCTGCAGCGGACGCCAGGCGGCGCGGCGCTGTACGCTTACCGCGAGGATCAGCAGTACGCTCAGTTTCAGCATCGGCACGAGAATGCTCGCGACGAACACGACGATCGCGAGCGGCCAGTCGCCCGACACCCAGAAATACACGACGCCGCTCATGATCGTGTCCTGCTCGGAACCGAGGAACGACGTCGTCTGCATGACCGGTAGCAGGTTGGCCGGAATGTAGAGGATCGTGGCGGCGATCAGCAGCGCCCAGGTGCGCGCGAGGCTGTTCGGGATGCGCAGATGCAGTACCGCGCCGCAGCGTTCGCAGCGCTCGGGCGCCTGGTCCGCCGTTGCGGATGCGGCGTCGGCCGCCTGCGCGAACGGCTGCAGATGGCCGCACACGCGGCATTGCGCCAGACCCGCGCGCGCGGCGGTCGGATAGGTCATCGGGCGGCCGCCTGCGTATCGTCCCGCACGTCGTCCGCGGCGGCGCGCGCACGCGCGTGGCTGGCGAGATCCCACAGTGCGCGCGGATCGAACAGCACCGACGCCATCAGCAGCGTGAGCGCCGCGAACGCGAACAGGGCCGCCTCGGGCTGTACGTGCGACAGGCTCGTCATCTTGACGATCGTGACGAGGATGCCGAGCATGAAGACCTCGATCATGACCCACGGCCGCACGAGATGGATCGCGCGCAGCATCGCGTTGCAGCCGGGCGGCACGATTCCCACGCGCAGCGGGAACAATACGTAGAGCAGCGCGACCAATTCGACCAGCGGGCAGGCCAGCGCGGCCAGGAACACGACCACCGCGATCGGCGGCATGCCTTCGTCCCACATCGACATGACGGCGCCGAACAGCGTCGTCTGCGAGAAGTTGCCGTTCACATCCATCTGCACGATCGGGAAGCACTGCGCGATCAGGAACGCCACGAGCGAGGCGAGCGTAAGCGCGCAGACGCGGTCGAGCCGGCGTGCGTCGCCGCGATAGAGCAGCGCGCCGCAGCGCGGACAGTGGGCGATTTGTTGTGGGCCTATGCGCTGTTTCTGCAACAGTGCGTCGCATTCGCGACAGGCAATCAGGCTGTCTAGTTCCATGGCGTGGTCTGTGCAAGGCGTCGCGAGCCGCGCCGCGAACCGGCGCCAAACCCGCCCCCATATTGCCAAAACGCGATTTTGGCAGGGTCCCGGGC
>CAUPOD010000417.1:0-3068 GCA_963512745.1 uncultured Burkholderia sp.
CGGGAGGACTGCACGCTCGCGCTGACCTTCGAACTGATCTACGGCCATGCCTGGAAGGCCGTGCCGCGCATGACGCCCGAGGGACACGGCATCGTGCGGCTCGAGGATATCGGCAGAAACCGGCCGCCGCGGCCGTGAGGCTCGCGCACGATGCGCACGGCTTGACATAGGGTGTGTCGCGGCCGCCGATCTCTTGCGATAATCGCCGCGAACGCGTTGCCCCACTATCACTAAAAATCGACCGTTTCGACGGCTATACGACTCCCATGTCCCACGAACACGCCCCCCACGATCACGCGGTCGAACATGCCGCTCATGCCGGCGATGCCTTGTCGCGCTGGGTCGCCGTCTTTACGGCCATCCTGGCGGCCCTCTCGGGCCTGCTGCATTACGAGGAAGGCCTGCTGCAAACCCAGGCGCTGATCTACAAGAACGACGCCGTGCTGCTGCAGAGCCAGGCCAGCGATCAATGGAGCTACTACCAGGCGCAGTCCAACAAGGGCCACCTGATGGAGCTGGCCGCCGACCTGGCGCCGCCTGCCAAGCAAGCGTTCTACCGCGACCAGATCGCCAAGTACGAGGAGCGCAAGAAGGCGACCGCGGCCAAGGCGACGCAGCTGCAGCAACAGGTCGAGGCGGCGAACCGCGAGTCGGAAATCAAGCAGCACCCGCAACACATGTTCGGGCAGGCGCTCGCGTGGCTCAGCGTGGCGATCTCGCTGGCCGCCATCACGTCGCTGACGGGTAGCCGCAGGCTGTTCGTGGTGGCGGGACTGGCGGGGCTGGCCGGGATCGGCGTGGCGGTAATGGGCTTCCTGCATCTCGGCTGAGATTCGACTGCGTCTCGGCGCAGACTCGCCCGAGCGGCGCCGCGCAGCATCGGCTGGCGGGCCGTTCCGCGTGCGGTCGGCCTTGGCCTACTCGCCCGGGCAATCCTTCGAGCGATGATCGAGATGTTCGCGCTCGACGCTGAGCGCGGCCGATGCGCCGCTCGCGCCATGCGTGATGCGCAGCACGTAGATGGAATCGAAGTCGTCGCTCGGCCAGTGCCGGACCTGCGCGGGATCGCCGCCGTAGTCGGCGACGACGCGGCGCACGAACGCCTCGAGCACCGAATGCTCCCACGCGACCACCACGCGGCTGTTCCGGTACGCGGGTGCGAGCAGCGCGGCGCGCAGGCCGTCCACGTCGGCGAAGCCGACCGACGCATCGACGGGCAGGCCGAAGTAGATCGCGGTCGGCTCGATCGTCGCGAGCGGCCGCACGTAGTCGTACTTCGTGCCGCGGTCGTCCTTCTGCTTGGCCGGATCGGGCGCGAAGATCGCGTCGGGCTTGCCGTATTTCGCTTCGATCACGCGCGGCAGCGCGAGCGCCCGGTTCAGCCCCTGGCACGTGAGCTGGCCGAGGCCGTCCGCCGGCTTCTCGCCGTGCCGGACCATGACGATCGTTTCGACCTGTGCGTCCGATGCATGCGCGGGCGGTGCAATCGCAATCAGAGCGGCGCTCGCGGTCAGCATCGAGACCATGAGCGCATGCGGCAGACGGTAGTTTTTCATCCAAGACATGCGCGAAAGAGTGGGCCGATTCTATCAGCCTCGGCTCGCGCGCACCGCCGCGCGCATGCGCGCGGGCGCGGTGCGCGTGCGGTCCGCGGCGGTGCGGCAGCGCTTCTAAGGGTATCTCCCGAGCCCTCGAAAAATCGCCGGAAGGCTTATTGGTATTGACTTTCGGGCACGCGTGGGCTTGCTTGTGGCGGGGTCCGAACGCGCCTATAATGCGCGAGTTTATCGCCCCAGTCCCCCTGGCATCGGCGCGCAAGCACGATGCGAACAGGCGCCCTTATGGCGCCCAGGCGAACCCCTCGCGGGAGGTTGCGATGGAGTGCATGGCAGATACCGGCACCGGCGCCTGCGCGGCCAGTCGTTCCAGACTGGCTGGCGTGGTGCGATTGCCCTCGTGTGCCGCATGGTTCCATCGCATGCGCTGGCCGGGCCGCATGGCGCTTCGTACACTCGCTGCCGCGCCCGGCGCCGCGTTCATTTCCCATGCCTGTCTTGCGTGCGGCCGACCGCGGCCGGTCGTGCGCGCGCATACTGTCCTCATGGCGTTCGACGCAGCGCAGGCAATCGGCGTGCCGCGTCCGGGCATCGCGCGAGCGGCCGCGGCACGGGGGCGTCACGTGAATTTTTCGGGTATGGAAGCTATGAAAACAATCGAGCGCGGCTACGCGGCCGGCCGGTCGGCCCTCTTGGCTTGCGGCGGCTTGCTGTATGCGGGCGCCGCGCTGGCGGTCGGCGATGCGCCGGGCGGGCCGGCGGTCGACGAACTCAATCTTCAGCATCCCGTGACCGAGATCGCCCGGCGTCTCTATAACCTGAACACGCTGATGCTGATCCTGTGCGCGATCATCTTCGTCGGCGTGTTCGGCGTGATGTTCTATTCGGTCTTCGCGCACCGAAAATCGAAAGGGCACAAGGCCGCGAACTTCCACGAGAGCACTACCGTCGAGGTGCTCTGGACCGTGGTGCCGTTCATCATCGTCGTGCTGATGGCGCTGCCGGCCACCAAGGCCGTGATCGCGATGAAGGACACGAGCAACCCCGATCTGACCATCAAGGTCGTCGGCTATCAGTGGAAGTGGGGCTACGAGTACGTGCAGGGGCCGGGGCAGGGCATCAGCTACCTGTCCACGCTGACGACGCCGCGCAGCGCGGTCAACGGCCAGACCGCCGTGAACGACACTTATCTGCAGGAAATCGATCGTCCGCTCGTCGTGCCCGTCGACAAGAAAATCCGCATCATCACGACGGCCGCCGATGTCGTGCACTCGTGGTACGTGCCCGCGTTCGGCGTGAAGCAGGACGCGATTCCGGGCTTCTTGCGCGACACCTGGTTCAAGGCCGAACAGGTCGGCACCTATCGCGGCTACTGCACCGAGCTGTGCGGCAAGGAGCACGCGTATATGCCGGTGGTGGTCGAGGTGCTGTCGGCGCAGGATTACGCGAAGTGGGTTGCGCAACAGCGCGCGGCGATGGGCGCGGCCGGCGTAGGCGCGGCCGGCGTAGGTG
>CAUPOD010000418.1:0-3067 GCA_963512745.1 uncultured Burkholderia sp.
TCTTCTTCGGCGCGGGCTTGGCGTCGGCGGGCGCTTTGTCGTCGGCCGCCTGCGCGTCCTTCGCCTTTCCGTCGGCCTTGCCGTTCGCGGCCTTCGCGTCGGCCGATGCCGGTGCGGAAGCAACCTTGTTGAAGATCACCGTGTCGGTGTCGGCGTTGTAATCGACATCGACGGTGTCGCCCGATTGCAGCTTGTCGCCGAGCATTTCCTTGGCGAGCTGGGTCTCGATCTGCTGACGCACCTGGCGCTTCAGTTCGCGCGCGCCGAATTCGGGCTTGTAGCCGAGTTCGATCAGGTGATCGACGAGCGCCGGGCTGAACTTGAGCGTAATGTCCTGGCCCGCGGCCGTCTGCGCCACGCGGTCGAGCTGGATCTGCACGATGCCGCGGATGTTGTCCTTCGACAGGCCGTTGAACACGACGATCTCGTCGATCCGGTTCAGGAACTCGGGACGGAAGTGGCCCTTGAGCACGCCCATCAGTTCCTCGCGGATTTCCTTCTCGCCTTCGCGCTCGGCCTCGGGCTTCTCGAGGTTGCCCATGATGATCGACGCGCCGAGGTTGCTCGTGGCGATGATGATCGTGTTGCTGAAATCGACCACGCGGCCCTTGCCGTCGGTCAGGCGGCCGTCGTCGAACACCTGCAGCAGCACGTTGTACACGTCCGGGTGCGCCTTCTCGATTTCGTCGAGCAGGATCACCGCGTACGGACGGCGGCGCACGCGCTCCGTCAGTTGGCCGCCTTCGTCGTAGCCGACGTAGCCCGGCGGCGCGCCGATCAGGCGTGCCACGGCGTGACGCTCCATGTACTCGGACATGTCGATGCGGATGATCGCGTTCTCGTCGCCGAACACGGTTTCGGCCAGGGCCTTCGCGAGTTCGGTCTTGCCGACGCCCGTCGGCCCGAGGAACAGCAGCGTGGCGATCGGACGGTCTTGCTGGCCGAGGCCCGCGCGCGACAGGCGCACCGCGTCGCTGACCACTTCGACCGCCTGATCCTGGCCGATCACGCGCTGCTGCAGCTTGCTTTCCATTGCGAGCAGCTTCTTGCGTTCTTCCTGAGTCAGCTCGGCGACGGGGATGCCCGTGATGCGCGAGACCACTTCGGCGACCGACGCGCCCGTGACTTCGAGCGTTTCGGAACCCGTCTTGTGCTGCCACGCCTCCATCTTGTCGTCGAGATCCTTCTGCTTCGCGGCGATCTGGGCCTCGTAGTCCTTGGCCTTGTCGAACTGCTTGCGCGACGACGCGTAATCCTGCTCGCGCTTCAACTGCACGATCTCGGCTTCGAGCTCTTGGATCTCGGCCGGGCGCGAGGTCGCGCTGATGCGCACGCGCGCGGCGGCCTGGTCGATCAGGTCGATGGCCTTGTCCGGCAGGAAGCGCTGCGTGATGTAACGGTCCGAGAACTCGGCCGCGGAGATGAACGCTTCGTCCGTGAACGTGACCTGGTGGTGCGCTTCGAGCGTGTCGCGCAGGCCGCGCAGGATCACGATGGTCTGCTCGACGGTCGGCTCCGGCACGAGCACGGGCTGGAAGCGGCGTTCGAGCGCGGCGTCCTTCTCGATGTACTTCTGGTATTCGGAGAGCGTCGTGGCGCCGATCAGGCTCAACTCGCCGCGCGCGAGCGCCGGCTTCAGCACGTTGGCGATGTCGAGGCCGCCTTCGCCGCCGCCCTGGCCCGCGCCGACGATCGTGTGCAGTTCGTCGATGAACAGGATCAGCTCGTCCTTCTTCGCCGTGACTTCGTCGATGAGCTGCTTCGCGCGTTCCTCGAATTCGCCGCGGTACTTGGCGCCCGCGACCATCGAATTGATGTTGACCTCGACCACGCGCTTGCCGCGCAGCACTTCCGGCACGTCGCCGTTGACGATGCGCTGGGCGAGACCTTCCACGATGGCCGTCTTGCCGACGCCCGGCTCGCCGATCAGCACGGGGTTGTTCTTGCGGCGGCGCGCGAGCACTTCGATCGTGTTCTCGATTTCCACGGCGCGGCCGAACACGGGGTCCAGCTTGCCTTGGCGTGCGAGCGCCGTGAGGTCGCGGCCGAACTTGTCGAGATTCGGCGTGCCCGTCGAGCCTTCGACGCGGCCGTCTTCCGCACCCTTGCCGACGACCTTGACGACCTTCTGGCGGATCGCCTCGGGCGTCACGCCGTATTTCTTGAGCAGCGTGCCCGCGATGCTGTCCGGCACTTGCGACAGGCCGATCAGCAGGTGCTCGGGGCCGACGTACGAGTGGCCGAGGTCGCGCGACGCCTGGAACGCGTGTTGGAACGCCTTCTTCAAGCGCGGCGAGACCGTCATCTTTTCGTTCGGCGAATCCGGATCGGCATTGCCGGTCTTCGCGTGGGTATCGATATAGGTCTTGATGTCCTGCGGCGAGAGCTTGAGTTCCTTGAACAGCGCGGCGGCGACATCGGTGTCAGCGAGTTCGTACAGCAGATGTTCGGTGTCGAGTTCGGTGCGGCGCAGTTCGGTGGCCTTTTGTGCGGCTTGCTGCAGCAGTTCGAGGGTTTGCTCGCTGAACGCGTCGGTCGCGTCGACCGATTCGCGCGGCACTTCGGCGGCGTATCCCGCTTCCTCGTCGTCGTCGTGCCCGGGATGGCCGCCGAAGAAGCGCGACAGTCCGCCGCCGCTGCCGCCGAGCAAGGAATCGAACGGGTTGAGCGCCTCTTGATGGCGCATCAGTTGACGATAGTGGTAGTCGCAGATCGATAGTGTCTTACGCTCGCCATTCTGCATCACGGTGACGCGCGCGACAGCAGGGCGGGCATTGCAAATATCGCAGAGAGCGGACATAAATATCTCGTATCAGTAGGTACGTTCGCATCGGGGCAACCGCCGATGCAGCCGAACAAGCCAACCTACGAAGCGGCAACCGGGCCTGGGCCGGGGCGCTCATAACTCTCTGGAGCCAACGGCCGCAGGGGACGCGGCCGGTGTGGAAAACGGCCGCGAAATCCGCTCGAGGTTCGCTTGCAACAGAACAAGGGCGCGGGTAGCCATACGCATGGTTTCGCGCCCCTGATCCCCTAACATATTAGATCGATTCGACAGAACCAAGAC
>CAUPOD010000419.1:0-3061 GCA_963512745.1 uncultured Burkholderia sp.
CGGGCACGCCGCTCGCGCTGCGGATGATCGACGTCGACTGCTTCAAGGCTTACAACGAATGCTACGGGCATCCGCAGGGCGACCGGTGCCTGGCGCAAGTGGCGGCCTGCCTGGCCGCGAACCTCACGCGCAGCGGCGATCTCGTCACGCGCTACGGCGGCGAGGAATTCGCCGTGCTGCTGCCCGGCACCGACGCGGCCGGCGCGGCGCAGATCGCGCAGCATCTGTGCGAAGCGGTGGCGGCGCTGGCGCTCGCGCACGCGGCCTCGGCCGTGGTGCCGTACGTGACGATCAGCGTCGGCGTGGCCAGCATGCAGGCGGAACGTGGCGCGGGTCCGCAGAGCCTGACCGATGCGGCCGACAGCGCGCTGTATGCGGCCAAGCTGGCGGGGCGCAACCGGATTGCCGAGGCGCCGGCGGCGCGGCCGTAACGGCGCGTGCGCGTCTAGCGTCTAGCCGCCCGTGCGCGGAAAGCGCGCGAACGCTTCGAGCGTATCCAGATCGACGTGATTGCGAATGTAGCGCTGGGCGCTGCCGCTTTCGGGCTGCCAGTCCCATTCGGCGGTGCGGCCGTGACGCGTCGCCGCGAACTGGAAGCGCCGCCGGCGCTGGCTCGCGAGTACGTCCGCCTGCAGGGCGCGGAAATCCCAGCGCCGGGCTGTTTCCTCGCGGAATGCGCTCAAAACGGCCGCCGCATCGGCCCGATGCGCGAGATTGCACAGCTCGCGCGGATCGTCGGCGAGGTCGTACAGCTGTTCGGGATCGGCCGGCGAGTACACGTATTTGAACCGCCCGCGCCGGATCATCGTAATCGGCGCGACGGCGCCTTCCCCCATGTATTCGCCGATGGCTTCGTCATGGCCGTGTGCGCCGCGCAGATGCGGCACCAGGCTGCGGCCGTCGAGCGGGGCGGCCCATTCGGTGTCGGCGCGGCCCGTCGCCAGCTCGGCCAACGTCGGCAGCAGGTCGGTGTGCGAGACGGCCTCGCGTATCCGCTGCGCTCCGAAATGCGCAGGCGCATGCACGATCAACGGCACGCGCGCGGCCGGCTCGAAGAAATTCATCTTGTACCAGAGGCCGCGTTCGCCGAGCATGTCGCCGTGGTCGGAGGTGACGATCACGATCGTGTCGTCGGCCAGGCCGGTGGCGCGCAGCGTGTCGAGAATCGAGCCGAACTGCGCGTCGAGATACGACAGCGCGCCGTAGTAAGCGCGCCGCGCATGGCGGACCTGCTCGGCCGACGGCGGCGTGCGGTCGATCTCGCAGGCGCGCCGCAGCCGCTGCGCATGCGGATCGCTGTGCGCATAGTCGAGCGCGACGGCGGGCATGTCGATGTCTTCGTCGCGATAGAGCGACCAATACGGCTCGGCGATCGTGTACGGATCGTGCGGATGCGTGAACGACGCTGTCAGCAGGAACGGCCGACGCTCCGCGCCGCGGGCGCGCATGCGCGCGATGTCGTAGAGCTTCTGGCGCACGGCGAAGCCCACTTCGTCGTCGAAATCCAGCTGGTTCGTGCGCACGCACGGGCCCGCATCGAGCACCGAACGCATGTTGTGATACCAGCTCGGCCTGACGTCGGGCGCCGTCCAATCGGGTACCCAGCCGAAATCGGCCGGGTAGATGTCGGTGGTCAGACGCTCCTCGAAGCCGTGCAGCTGATCGGGCCCGCAGAAATGCATCTTGCCGGCGAGCACGGTCAAGTAGCCGGCCGCGCGCAGATAGTGGGCGAACGTCGGCGTTTGCGCGGGCAGCTCGGCCGCGTTGTCGTAGGCGCCGATCCGCGACGGGAGCTGGCCGGTCATCAGCGAATAGCGCGACGGCGCGCACAGCGGGCTTGCGCAATAGGCCGCGTCGAACACCGCGCCCTCGCGCGCGAGCGCATCGATGCATGGGGTTTTCGAAACCGTATTGCCGTATGCGCGCAGAGCGCCGGGCGTGATCTGGTCGCCCATCAAGATAAGGATATTCGGTTTCGCGATATGACTCATGGGGGAGCGTGGCTACAATGATCGAAGCGGGGCGCGTGCGGCGCGCCAGGCCATGTGCCGCTACGTTATGCCCGCGGGCGGCATGCCGTGAAGTCTTGCCGCGCTTATAGATCCATAAGCGGTTTCTATATATAGAGCCCTAAAGCCGCCTCCATCAGAAGCCACCTCCCTATGTCCGCCAAATTTCCGCCGAGTCCCCGTCCCGCACGCGCGCTTCGCTCCGACCAGCTGCCGCCCATGGCCGTGCTGCTCGCGTTCGAAGCGGCCGCCCGGCTCAAGAGCTTCACGGCCGCGGCGCGCGAGCTCGGCGCCACGCAGCCGGCCATCAGCCAGCGCGTCGTCCAGCTCGAAACGGACGTGGGCGCGCCGCTATTCGCGCGCGGGCATCGCGGCGTCGCGCTGACCGACGACGGCGAGCGGCTCTACGAGGCGATACGCGGCAGTCTCGACACGATCCGCGACGCGACAGCGGCGATCCGCGCGAGCCGCGCGGCCGGCACGCTGACGATCCGGACCGATCCGGGCTTCGCGGCGTATTGGCTGATGCCGCGTCTCGGTTCGCTGGCGCGTGCGATGCCCGGCGTGGACGTCAAGATCGTGACCTCGCAAGACGTGTTCGAGCCGCGTCACGACCAGGCCGACGTGGCGATTGCGTTCGGCGCCGGCGACTGGCGGCCGTGCACCTCGACGCGATTGTTTGCCGAGCGGGTCACGCCGGTCTGCTCTCCGGCGTTTCGCGACGCGCATCGGCACGCGCACGCGGCGCGCGATCTGTGCGATCTGCCGCTGCTGCATGTCCAGCCGACCGAGCCCGAACGCTGGCTGACGTGGGACGCCTGGTTCGCGGAACAGGGGCTCGCATGGCCGGGCGGCGCCCGCGGCGTGACGTTCAACAGCTACTCGCTCGTGATCCAGGCGGCGTTGATGGGGCACGGCGTGGCGCTCGGCTGGGCGCCGCTCGTGGACGAGCTATTGGAAAGCGGTCTGCTCGTGCCGCTGCTCGATTTACCCGTGACGACGCAGCGCGGCTATTTCCTGGTGCGGCCGCCGGCGCGGCCCGAGCCGCAGGC
>CAUPOD010000420.1:0-3047 GCA_963512745.1 uncultured Burkholderia sp.
GTCTTGGCGTTGTCGCAGACGGTCAGCGCCTTCGCGAGATCGGCGCGGTCGTCCACATACACGTGGCAGATGCCGTCCAAATGCTTGATCATCGGCACGCGCGCCTCGGCCATCAGGCGCTCGATCAAACTCTTGCCGCCGCGCGGCACGATCACGTCGACGTATTCGGTCATCGTGATCAGCTTGCCGACCGCGGCGCGGTCGGCCGTCTCGACTACCTGCACCGCGTCCTGCGGCAGTCCCGCCGCGGCGAGCCCTTCGCCGATCAGCTTCGCGAGCGCGGTATTCGATTCGAGCGCCTCGGAGCCGCCGCGCAGAATGGTCGCGTTGCCCGACTTCAGGCACAGCGCGGCCGCGTCGATCGTCACGTTCGGACGCGATTCGTAGATGATGCCGATCACGCCGAGCGGCACGCGCATCTGCCCGACCTGGATGCCGCTCGGGCGGAACTTCAGGTTGCCGATCTCGCCGATCGGATCGGGCAGCGCCGCGACCTGGCGCAGCCCGTCGAGCATGGTCTTGAGCGCCTTGTCGGACAGCGTCAGGCGGTCGACGAACGCGGCGTCGAGACCCTTCTCCTTGGCGCGCGCCACGTCGCGCGCGTTGGCGGCGACGAGCGTGTCGCGCTCGCGCTCGATCGCGCGCGCGACCGCTTCGAGCGCGGCGTTCTTCTGCGCCGTGCTGGCGCGCGCCATCGCGCGCGACGCATGCCGCGCGCGGCGGCCGAGATCCGTCATGTAGTGATCGATATCCATGGTGCTCGTCATCCGCGCAGCCGCCCGGCGGCCGCGCCTGCTAGTCAAGAAATCCTGGTGCGCTGCGCGCCGCGCGCGGCATTCGCATCGGCCGCCGCGCCCTTGGCCGGCTCGAACGGCCCGGCCGGGCTCGCCACCGTCATCGCCAGCTGAAACAAACCGTCCCACGGATCGGGCGGCGGTTCTGCGGCAGTGCGGAGGGCGCCGCGCGGCACGGCGCCGAGCCCCTTCATCTGCTGATCGAGGCGCGCCGCGAGCGCGAGCGCGCGTTCGAGCACGGCTTCGCTGACGCGCCCCACGGCCGTGCCGAGCAAGCGCTCGCGCGGCCCCCAGACACGGTTCTCGCGCGCGAGCGTGGCGAGCGGCTTGCCGGCCGCGAGGCCGCGCTTCACGCGCAGCAGCGTGCGCACCTCTTCGACCACGGCCCACAGTACGAGCACGTGCGCCTCGCCTTCGCCCTTGAGGCCGTCGATCATGCGCGCAAGCCGCGCGGTGTCGCCCGCGAGCATCGCCTCGTTGAGCTTGAACACGTCGTAGCGCGCGACGTTGAGCACGGCGTCCTGCACCTGCTCCAAACTGAGCGCGCCGGCCGGATACAGCAGCCCGAGCTTCTGGATCTCCTGATGCGCGGCCAGCAAATTGCCCTCGACGCGCTCCGCTATGAACTGTAACGCCCGCCGCCCTTCTTCGCCCGCGGCCACGCGCTGCCCTTGCAGCGCGAGACGCTGGCCGATCCAGCCCGGCAGTTGCGCGCGCTCGACGGGATCGATGCGCAGCGCGACGCCGCCTTCCGAGAGCGCCGAGAACCACGCCGATTTCTGCGTCGCGCTATCGAGGCGCGGCAGCGTGACGATCAGCAGCACGTCGGGATTCGGCGCGCCGGCCAGCTGCTTGAGCGCTTCGGCGCCTTCCTTGCCCGGTTTGCCGGTCGGGATGCGCAGCTCGATCAACTGGCGGTCGCCGAACAGCGACATCGCCTGGCTCGCGCCGAGCAGCACGCTCCAGTCGAAGCCGCGCTCGACGCTATAGACCGAGCGCTCGGTGAAGCCTTCGGCGCGCGCCTTGGCGCGGATCCGGTCGCACGCTTCCTGCGCGAGCAACGGCTCGTCGCCGTACACGGTGTACAGTCCGGCGAGCCCTTTCGCGAGGTGCGGCTCGAGCGCGTCCAGTCGCAATTGCATCGGCGTGGCGCGGCGCTTACAGCGGCGGCGGCGGCAGCGGCGCGCGCGAGTTGATGGCCGGCACGCCCTGGCCCGGCGCCGGATGCAGCGTATGCACGAGGCCGAGACGCCGCGTGATCTGATCGACCGCGTCGTTCTGCATGTCGTTGAACAGGATGTCGGCTTCCTGCGCCTTCGCGTTCGCGTACTGCGAGTTATAGGTCATCGCGCGGTTCAGCGAGACGTGGCTCGGCGGCAGCAGCAGCGTGCCGTCGGTGCCCGTCACCATATAGCTGGCCGTGTAGTTCAGTTGGTACTCCTGCACCGAGCCGAACTGGTCGAGCGTCAGCGTATTCTGGCTGTGCCCTTCCGAAATCCGCAGGATCGCATCGGCGTCGTCCTGGCGCTGGACGACCACCGTATCGCTGCCGCCCTCGATGATGCGCGTGAGGCGCCCGACCATCGCGGGCGGCGCGCCCACGATCAGCAGGTGTTTGAACGCGTAGTCCTGATGACCGCGCAGCTGAAACCCGCAGGCGCTGAGCAGCAGCGCGCCGACCAGCATCACGAACGTTCCGCGCATCCGCTTCGCTCCTTGCACGTAGATCGCCGCCACGCTCAGACGACGATGTTGACGAGACGGCCCGGCACCACGATCACCTTCTTCGGGGCCCGGCCTTCACTGAACTTCGCGACCGTTTCGCTCGCCACGGCCGCGGCCTCGATGGCCTCGCGGCTCGCGTCCTTGGGCACGGTCAGCGCGCCGCGCACCTTGCCGTTCACCTGCAGCACGAGTTCGATCTCGGCTTGTTCGAGCGCCGCTTCGTCGACCTTCGGCCACGGCGCGTCGAGCAGCGGGCCGAATTCGTCCGCGTAGCCGAGTTCGCGCCACAGTTCGTAGGTCAGATGCGGCACGACCGGATACAGCACGCGCAGCATCACGCCGTACGTTTCGCGCAGCACGGCCGGCGTGGCCTGCTTCGCGCCGTCGATCGCGTTCAGCATCTTCATCGCGGCCGAGACCACGGTGTTGTACTGCAGGCGCTGGTAATCGAAATCGGCTTGCTTGAGCACGCTGTAGATCTCGCGGCGCAGCGCCTTGTCCGCGTCGCCAAGCTGCGCGGCATCGAAA
>CAUPOD010000421.1:0-3044 GCA_963512745.1 uncultured Burkholderia sp.
TGTGTGTTTTTTATTGGGGTTTTTTTTTTGTTTTTTTTTGGGGGTGGGTGTATTTTGCAAGGGGGGGGGGGGGGGGGGGAATATGTGTTGCGGTTGCCAAACCCCCCCCCCCCCCCCGCCCCCCCACGCTCGAACTAGCCAACGGTGTTAAAAAACATCAGCAATCCTGAGAAAAAATAAATTCAAGCAAGCTCATCCCCGCCATTCATCCAAGCCTCCAATCCTGCGTGCCCGAGCTTTCGTAAAGTGGCCTGATTGCGCTCATAGATATCGGCCGCATCGGGCACTGCATCCACGGCGCGCTCGATGCTCGCTTCGCGCAGCACATGCAGGATCGGATACGGCGCGCGGTTCGTGTAGTTCTCGATGTCGTCCGGCTCCGTGCCCTCGAATCGATACCGCGGATGAAAGCTCGCGAGCTGCAGCACGCCTTCGAGTCCGAGCTGCCGCACCGTCAGGTCGGCCAGATACAGCGCGTCGTTGAAATCGGCGAAGTCCTCGAACGTGCGCGGAAAAATCAACAACGTCGTATCGGTCTGTTCGGGATCCGCCGCATCGAGCGCCTTCAGTTCCGTTTCGAGCGCACTCAGCGCCTCTTCGAGCGATTGCGCATCGCTGATCACGTAGCGCACCTGCCCCTTGACCTGCACGCTCTTCGCGAACGGACACAAATTGAGCCCGATCACGGCGCGCTGCACCCAGTGCCGCGTGGCGTCGAGAATCGCCTGGTCGGAGGAAGCAGGAACGGCGTCGGTCATGGTGCGGAAAATCCAGGCATGAAATGAAGCGGCATTGTAACGGCCCCCCGCGCGCAGCCGCCGAGCATCAAAAGCACCCGGAGGCACTCAGGCAGATTCGGGCGCGCTCACCCGCACGCCGCCTCGATCAGCACGCGCGCCGCTTGCGGGGCGCCGGGCACGGGGCTGTCGCCGTGCGAATAAGTCTGGCTCGCGGCATAGATGCCCTCGATCAGCAGCGCCAGCGCGTTCGCGAGCGCCTGCGGCTCGCGCGCGCCGGCAGCCGTGGCGAGTTCGACGAGGCGCGCCATCAGCCGCGCCTTGTGCGCGGCCACGAACGCGCGCTCGGGCTGCGCGGGATCGGCGAACTCGGCGGCGACGTTGACGAACGGGCAACCGCGGTAATCGGGCTGGCTCGCGCGCACGCTCAGATCGTCGAAATATTGAATCAACTGCGCACGCGCTTGCCCGGGGTGCCGGCTCACGCTCGCGTCGAACCGGCCGAAGAAGCATTCCTCCATGCGCTCGAGATAGGCGAGCACGAGTTCCCGCTTGGACGCGAAGCGCCGGTACAGGCTCATCTTGTTGACGCCCGCGCGCTCGACCACTGCCTCGATGCCGACGGCGCGCACGCCGTCGCGGTAAAACAATGCCTCGGCGGCGCCGAGCAACTGCTCTTGCGCGACGGCCCCCGGCGTTTGCGGACCGCGGCGCGACGCGGCACGGGAAGTTGATGCGGACATGGCGATCTCGAAGCGATGACGGATCTTGACATGTTACCGATTGGTCACTACGATCGCAACATATCTGTTACAGGTCGGTAACAGTTCCGTTTCGCGGGTGGATTCGGCGGCCGGGGCGATTTCGGGCGGTGCGGCGCGAGGCGACCGCCCGCAGTGTGCGGTGTGGATAAGGCGAGAGGGGCGACAGGTGATCAATTGGGCGGCGAGAGCGTTGCACGGGCGGATGCATTACGGCTGGCTGGCGGCGGCGGTGGTATTTCTGATTCTGTTGGTGTCGGCCGGCACGCGCGCGACGCCTAGCGTGTTGATGGTGCCGCTCGGGCACGATCTCGGCTGGAGCCGGGCCGAGATTTCGTTCGCGATCTCGGTCAACATCGCGCTGTACGGGCTCATGGGGCCGTTCGCGGCTGCGGCGATGCAGCGCTTCGGCGTGCGTCCGACGATTCTGACGGCGTTGGTCGTGATGGGTGCGGGCGTGGCGCTCTCGTCGATGATGACGGCCAATTGGCAGATGGTGCTGATCTGGGGCGTGATGGTCGGCGGCTCGACCGGCGTAGCGGCGCTGACGTTGTCGGCGACGTTCGTGAACCGTTGGTTCGTCGCGCGGCGCGGGCTCGTGATGGGGATCTTGACTGCGAGTTCGGCGACGGGGCAGCTAGTGTTCCTGCCGCTGCTCGCGTCGATCGCCGAGCGTCATGGCTGGCGTCCCGTGGTGCTCGTGGTCGCGCTCGCGATCGCGGTGGTGGTGCCGCTCGCGGCGCTGTTGCTGCCCGAGCGTCCCGCGTCCGTGCAATTGCGTGCGTACGGCGCGTCCGCCGACGCGCCGGAGGCGGCGCACGGCGAGCAGCAGAATCCGCTCGCGGTGGCGTTCGGCGCCTTGGCGCGCGCCGCGCGCACGCGCGATTTCTGGCTGCTCGCGTTCAGCTTTTTCGTGTGCGGCGCGAGTACCAACGGTTATATCGGCACGCACCTGATCGCGATGTGCAGCGATCATGGCTTGAGCGAAGTGCAGGGCGCTTCGCTGCTGGCTGCGATGGGCGCGTTCGATTTGATCGGCACGACGTTGTCGGGTTGGCTATCGGACCGTTACGACAGCCGCATTTTGCTGTTCTGGTATTACGGGCTGCGTGGTTTGTCGCTGTTGTATCTGCCGTATGCGTTCGGCGCCGAGTTTTTCGGGTTGCCGTTGTTCGCGCTGTTCTACGGATTGGACTGGATCGCGACGGTGCCGCCGACGGTGCGGCTGGCCAACGACGTGTACGGCAAGGACGATGCGCCGGTCGTGTTCGGGTGGATCGTCGCTGCGCATCAACTCGGCGCGGCGTTCGCGGCGCTCGGGGCGGGCATGTTGCGCGCGAGTCTTGGCAATTACACGTTGGCGTCGATGATTTCGGGCGGGTTGTGTATCGTCGGGGCCGTGATCGTATTGCGGATCAAGCGCGAGCGCAGCGCTGCTTTTCGTGCTGAAGCGGTTTGATGTGGATGGATGGGTGGGTTGTTGTGAACCGTCGGCAAGTTCGAGCGTGGGAGGACGGGGTGGGGGGTGGGGGTGGGGGGGGGTGGG
>CAUPOD010000422.1:0-3037 GCA_963512745.1 uncultured Burkholderia sp.
CGAATACGCTGGCCGGCGTGTGCGCCGCGCCCGGCATCGCGATCGGTACGCTGGTCCGCGGCGACGGCGCCGAGATCGCGCCGCCCGAACTCGCGAGCGGCACGCTTGCGGCCGAGAGCCGCCTGCTCGACCGCGCGCTGGCCACGGTCGATGCCGATCTGGACGCGACCGTACGCGCTGCCTCGCAGCGCGGCGCGCACGGCGAAGCCGGCATCTTCGCGATGCATCGCGTGCTGCTCGAAGACCCGACCCTGCTCGATGCCGCGCGCGATCTGATCAGCCTCGGCAAGAGCGCCGGTTATGCATGGCATGCCGTGACGCGCATGCAGACCGACATCCTCGAGAAGCTCGACGACCCGCTGCTCGCCGAACGCGCCGCGGATCTGCGCGATCTCGACAAGCGCATACAGCGCGCGCTCGGCTATGGAAACGCTGGCACGGGCACCGCCGCCGCGCGCAGCCTGCCCGACGACGCGGTGCTCGCCGCCGAGGAATTCACGCCGTCCGATCTCGCCGCGCTCGACCGCGCCAAGGTCGCCGCGCTCGTGATGGCGCGCGGCGGCGCGACCTCGCACGCCGCGATCATCGCGCGCCAGCTCGGCATACCCGCGCTGGTCGCGGTCGGCGATGCGCTGCATGCGATTCCCGACGGCACGCAAGTGGTTGTGGACGCAACCGCGGGGCGTCTCGAATACGCGCCGACCGCGCTCGACATCGAACGCGCGCGCCTCGAGCGCCAGCGCCTGGCCGGCGTGCGCGCGGTCAACCGCGAACTCTCGAACGAAGCGGCCGCGACGCGCGACGGCCGCGCGATCGAAGTCGCCGCCAACATCGCCACGCTCGAAGACGCGGTCGTCGCGGTCGAGAACGGCGCCGATGCGGTCGGCCTGCTGCGCACCGAGCTCATGTTCATCCACCGTCCGGCCGCGCCGACGCAGTCCGAGCAGCGCGAGGCCTACCAGTCGATCGTGGCCGCGCTGCAAGGACGCCGCGCAATCATCCGCACGCTCGACGTGGGCGCCGACAAGGAGGTCGATTACCTGACTCTGCCGCCCGAACCGAACCCGGCACTCGGCCTGCGCGGCATCCGCCTGGCCCAGGTGCGCCCCGATCTGCTCGACGACCAGCTGCACGCGCTGCTCGCCGTGGAGCCGTTCGGCGCGGTGCGCATCCTGCTGCCGATGGTCACGGAAGTCGCCGAGCTGATCCGCATCCGCGCGCGCATCGACGCGTTCGCGCAGGCGATGGGCCGCACCGTGCCGATCGAGGTCGGCGTGATGATCGAGGTGCCGTCCGCGGCGCTGCTGGCCGACCAGCTCGCGCGCCATGCCGATTTCCTGTCGATCGGCACCAACGACCTGACCCAGTACACGCTCGCGATGGACCGCTGCCGGTCCGACCTGGCCGCGCAGTCCGACGGCCTGCATCCGGCCGTGCTGCGCCTGATCGACGCGACCGTGCGCGGCGCGGACAAGCACGGCAAGTGGGTCGGCGTGTGCGGCGCGCTGGCCGGCGACCCAGTCGCGGCGCCGGTTTTGATCGGTCTCGGCGTGACCGAGCTGTCGGTCGATCCGGTCGCCGTGCCCGAGATCAAGGCGCTCGTGCGCGGGCTCGATTACCCGCTGTGCCGCCAGCGCGCGCAGGATCTGCTCGCGCTGGAATCGGCGCAGGCAGTGCGGACGGCCAGCCGCGAGATCTGGCCACTCCAGGGCTGAGGAGGGCCCTGCGCTTGCCCGCGGCAACGGTGCGTACCCGCCGTGCGGGCGAGCAGCAGTTGAATGAAAAAGCAATCAAATAACGTACAAGGATAGGAGAACTTAATGGACGGAAATCCGTTTCTGAAGATCCAGAGCCTGGGACGGGCTCTCATGCTGCCGATCGCGGTATTGCCGGTGGCGGGGATTCTGCTGCGCCTGGGCCAGTCGGACGTGCTCAACATCAAGATGATCGCCGACGCGGGCGGCACGATCTTCGACAACCTGCCGCTGCTGTTCGCGATCGGCGTGGCGGTCGGCTTCGCGAAGGACAACAACGGCGTCTCGGCGCTCGCGGGCGCGATCGGCTACCTGATCCTGACCGCGATCATGAAGGACATCGATCCGGCGCTGAACATGGGCGTGCTGTCGGGCATCCTGACCGGCGTGGTGGCCGGGCTGCTCTACAACAAGTACAAGGACATCAAGCTGCCCGAGTATCTGGCGTTCTTCGGCGGCAAGCGCTTCGTGCCGATCGTGACGGGGCTCGTATGCGTGGTGCTCGGGCTCGTGCTCGGCTACGTGTGGCAGCCGGTCCAGCATGCGATCGACGCGGCCGGTCAGTGGATCACGACGGCCGGCGCGTTCGGCGTGTTCGTGTTCGGCGTGCTGAACCGCCTGCTGCTCGTGACGGGCCTGCACCACATCATCAATTCGCTGGCCTGGTTCGTGTTCGGCACCTTCACGCCGCCGGGCGGCGCGCCGGTGACGGGCGACCTGCATCGCTTCTTCGCAGGCGATCCGA
Organism: uncultured Burkholderia sp.; assembly: GCA_963512745.1. GTDB lineage: Bacteria > Pseudomonadota > Gammaproteobacteria > Burkholderiales > Burkholderiaceae > Burkholderia. The sequence goes on from CAUPOD010000422.1 coordinate 2,500, forward strand.
CCGCGGGCGGCTTCATGGCCGGCTTCTTCCCGATCATGATGTTCGGCCTGCCGGCCGCGTGCCTGGCGATGCTGCACGAAGCGCCGAAGGAGCGCCGCGCGCTGATCGGCGGCCTGCTGCTGTCGATGGCGCTGACCTCGTTCCTGACCGGCGTGACCGAACCGATCGAATACAGCTTCATGTTCCTCGCGCCGGTGCTCTATGCGATCCACGCGCTGCTGACGGGGCTCTCGCTCGCGATCTGCCAGCTGCTCAACATCAAGCTCGGCTTCACGTTCTCGGCCGGCGCGATCGACTATGTGCTGAACTACGGCCTGTCGACGAAGGGCTGGTGGGCGATTCCGCTGGGCCTGGCCTACGGCGTGGTCTATTACTTCCTGTTCCGCTTCTTCATCCGCAAGTTCAACATGGCCACGCCGGGCCGCGAACCGGAAACGGCCGCGGACGATGTCGCGGGCCTCGATGCCGCTCCGGCCGCCGCCGCAGTCGCCGGCGCCACGACGGCAGCTCCCGGCGCCACGCGCGCCGCGCGTTATAT
>CAUPOD010000423.1:0-3032 GCA_963512745.1 uncultured Burkholderia sp.
ATCTGCTGCATACCGCGCTGCACGGGCGCCAGCTCGATCTTCGCTATCGTCTCGCGGTGCCGTACCACGACGAAACCGCGGCAGCGCTCGACGCATTCGCCGACGGCGAGGACGACGCGCTGATCCACGCCGGCGAAGGCGAACCCGGTGCACTCGCGTGGATATTCACCGGGCAGGGATCGCACTGGGCCGGCATGGGCCAGGCGCTGTATCGCGAATCGCCCGTGTTCGCCGCCTGTCTCGACCGCTGCTGCGCCGCGTGCGGCGATGCGCTCGACGTGCCGTTGCGCGAGGCGATGTGCGGCGAACACGGCGAACTGCTCGAACGCATGGAGTACGCGCAGCCCGCGATCGTCGCGTTCGAACTCGCGATGGCCGCGCACTGGCGCGCGCTCGGCGTCGAGCCGCAGCTCGTGATCGGCCACTCGGTCGGCGAATATGCGGCCGCCGTCGTCGCCGGACACTACGAAATCGAACAGGTCATGCCGCTCGTCGTCCTGCGCGGCGCGCTGATGCAGCGTTGCGCGGGCGGCGCGATGCTTGCCGCGTTCGCCAACGCCTGCACGCTGGAGCCGCTCGCCGTTCGCCACGGGATCGACATCGCCGCGTACAACGGCGAGCGCCATCTCGTGCTGTCGGGTACGCACGCGGCGCTCGACGCGCTCGCGGCCGAACTCGACGCGCGCGAGATTCGCCACGTGCGCCTCGCCGTGACCGGTGCGGCCCATTCGGCGCTGCTCGATCCCGTGCTCGACGAGTTCGAGCGCGCGGCCGCGACGCTACGCGCGGCACCGGGACGGATCCCACTCGTATCGACGCTGCTCGGCGCCGCGCTCGAGGCCGGCGATCTCGATGCCGGCGCCTACTGGCGCCGCCACATGCGCGAACCGGTCCGCTACGCCGATGCGCTGAGCGTCGCCTACGCGCGCGGCGCGACCGTGTTCGTCGAACTCGGACCGGATGCGCAGCTGACCGGTATCGGACTGCGCGAAGCGCCGCAGCACACGCGCTGGATCGCGAGCGCGCGACGCCGGCAGCCCGCGCAGTTGCATCGCGCGTTGCTCGAACTGTACGCGGCGGGTGCCGCGTTGCCGTGGGCGGACGCGCTGCCGTCGTCCGGCCGCAAACTGCATGCGCCGCTCTACCCGTTCGACACCGAGCGTTACTGGCGCGTCGCGGCACCCGAGCCCACCGGCTCTCAAGCCAAAACGGCCGGCGAGACCGACCCCGCGCTCGCCGAAGGGCGCCGCGTGGCCATCGCGGCGGCCGCCGCGCTCGATCTGCCTCGGCTGCAACGGCTCTACGACTGCGCCGGACAGCTGCACGCGATCTATGTCGATGCGTTGATACGAAAATGCGTCGGCGCCCGGATCGAAGCGGGTGCCACGGCGCACGACATCCTGCGCGGCGGGCGCCTGCTGCCGCGCCATCGTCAACTGCTCGTGCGCCTGCTCGATGCGCTCGTCGAAGATGGCTACTACCGGCGCGACGGCGACCGCTATGCGGCCGCGAACCCGCCGCCGCACGAACAACGCGGCGCACTGCTGGACGCGCTGCGCGACTGCTGCGAAGGCCTCGACGCGATCCCCGACACGGTCGCGCGCGCGGGCGCCAACCTGCATGCAATGATGAGCGGCGCGGTCGAGCCCGTCGCCGTGATCTTCCCGGACAGCGCATCGAGCGGCGTCGAGGTGCTGTACCAGGAGTTCAGTTTCGGCCGTTATTTCAACCAAGTCGCGGCCGGCGTGGTCGCGGGAGTGGCCCGCGAACGCCGCGCCAACGGCGTACGCCATGCCCCGTTGCGGATTCTCGAGGTAGGCGGCGGCACGGGCGGCACCACCGCGTGGCTGCTCCCCGAGCTCGCGGAGGAAACCGACCTGCGCTACGACTTCACCGACATCTCGCCGATCTTCACGCGACGTGCGGAACAAAAATTCGCGGCGCGCGATTTCGTCGCCTACCGTGTGCTCGATCTGGAGAAGGACGCGCAGGCGCAAGGCTTCGAGGCGGGCACCTACGATCTGATCGTCGCGGCGAACGTGATCCATGCGACCCGGCACGTGGGGCGCACGCTCGCCAACCTTGCGCCGCTGCTCAAACCGGGCGGCCAGCTGCTGATGCGCGAGATCACCAGGCCGATGCGCCTGTTCGATTTCGTGTTCGGCCCGCTCGTGGTGCCGCTGCACGACGCGGCCGAGCGTGGCGGCGAACTGTTCCTCTCGACCGCGCGCTGGCGCGAGCAATGCGAGGCCGCCGGCTTCGCGCGCGTCGAGTGGCTGCCGGACGACGGCACGCTCGCTTCGAACATCAGCGAGCACATCGTGCTGGCCACGCTGCCGGGACGCGCGACGGCGTTGGCGCCGTGGCTCGGCGGCGGCGACCCGCTGCTCGGCCAACCCGTCGCCGACGACGGCATCTACCTCGCCGACTGGTCGGACTGCGCAGGCGCATCCGAGCGCTGGCGCGAACGTGTCGCGCAAAGCTGCACGGAACTCGCGCGGCGCCACGGCGACGAGCGCGCGGTACGAGTGCTCAAGACCGCCGATACCGCGCCCGCGTGGCTCGGACTCGTGCGCATGCGCTGGTGCGCGGGGCCGTTCGGCGGGGGACACGTCGCACTCGATGCGCGCGATGCCGCCGGAGCGTGGCAATCGCTCGCGACCAGCCGCGACGACGACGCGCTGCCGGCGCCGGCCGCGGCTTGCGACACGCAGTACGGCGTGCAATGGCGCCCCGTGGCAGGCAGCATGGACGCAGTCCCGGACCCGGAGGCCGGCATCGCGCTGCATCCGGCATGCGCGGATCTCGCCGCGGCGTTGCACGGCGCGGGCATACCGCTCGATGCGGATGCCGAGCGCGCGTGCTTCGTGCTCGATACGGCCGCGCAAACGCCGGATGAAATCGCCGCCGCGTTGAACGGCGCGCTGAGCGAGCCGGGCTGCACGCCGCTCGTCGTCGTCACGCGCGGCGCGTGGCGCGTGGCGGCGGACGACGGCGTCGATCCGGTCCAGCGCGCCGCATGGGGGCTGCCG
>CAUPOD010000424.1:0-3029 GCA_963512745.1 uncultured Burkholderia sp.
CCGGTGCGCTGGCTGGCGGTGTTCGGCGGCGCGGGCAATATCGCGGCGCTCGAACCCGTCGCGCTGACGCGCCTGCGCGTGATCGTGCGCGATCCGGCCGCCGTTGACCGCACGCGCCTGGCCACGCTCGACGTCGCCTGGGTCGGCGCCGACACGTTCCACATCGTGTGCGGCGAAGCTGCTGCGCGCTACGCGCAGCAGCTGTCGGCGCGCCTCGGCGCGGTGCTGGGCGGCGCATAAGCGTCCCCTCAGGCGCGCGGCCCGCGCGTAAATAAAAAGCCCGCTGCCGGATTGCTTCGGCAGCGGGCTTTGTTTTGGCGGTTCGGCGCGGCGGGCACCGAGCCGGTGATGCGATACGAGAGGCGTGTAAGGCGTTGGCTAGCGCTTAGGCGGAGAACCGCCGCGCGGCTGCCCGAGCGTATGGACTCGGGCGTGCCGCGCGTATCACGCGTATTCGGCCAGTGCCGCGCGCATCTTCTTCATCGCGCTCGCCTCGATCTGGCGGATCCGTTCGGCCGACACGCCGAATTCGCTGGCCAGATCGTGCAGCGTCGCGCCGCCCGAACCGTCGTCGGCCACGTCCAGCCAGCGCGCCTCGATGATGCGGCGGCTGCGGCTGTCGAGCGAGGCGAGCGCCTGCGCGACGCCCTCGCTCTGCAGCAGATCGTGCTGGCGCGCGGCCAATACGGCCGTGGGTTCGTGCTGCGCGTCGGTCAGATAGGCGATCGGCGCGAAGCTTTCCTCGCCGTCGTCCACCTGCCCTTCGAGCGCGATATCGCCGCCCGACAGACGCGTTTCCATCTCGGCCACGTCCTCGCGCTTCACGTTAAGTTCCTGCGCGATGCCCTCGATTTCCTCGGGCGTGAACGCCTGCGTGCCGCGCTTGTGGCTGCGCAGATTGAAGAACAGCTTGCGCTGCGCCTTGGTCGTCGCGACCTTCACGGTGCGCCAGTTGCGCAGAATGTATTCGTGAATCTCGGCCTTGATCCAATGGATCGCATAGGACACGAGACGCACGTTCTGCGCGGGATCGAAACGCTTGACGGCCTTCATCAGGCCGATATTGCCTTCCTGGATCAGATCGCTATGCGGCAAACCGTAGCCGAGGTAGTTGCGCGCGATCGATACCACGAGGCGCAGGTGCGACAGCACCAGATGCCGTGCCGAATCGAGATTGTTGTCGTCGCGCAGTTCGGTCGCGTAGCGGCGTTCTTCTTCGGGCGTCAGCAGCGGGATGCGGTTCACTGCCTGGATATAGGCGTCGAGATTGCCGAGCTGCCCGGTGATGAGCAGGTCAGGAGTCAGCGCGGGGCGCCCCTCGGCCTTCATGGGCGCGGGGCGTAATGTATTTGTTAGAGTCAATGCTTGGCTCACGTTAGCTCCTTTGGAACCAGGGGGTGCCCCCTGAGGTGAGTAAATAATTGCACCGGGCAATACTAGCACTCGGCGCAATTGAGTGCTAATGCCTTGGAGTCTGTAAGGTTATTGAAGTTCCGCGCACTATCAAATATTTGTAACCGATAGTTTTAGCAGGCGCCGGGCCGGCGTCATGGGCGCCGCGGCAATGTTTTTCGACGACGCACGCAAGGCCGATTTCCTGGTGTAAATTTCACCCGAACCAGCGGCAATTCGACGTTGGCTTCGTGCCGGTACGGCGGGCGCGCAGCCGAGGAGCGGGGCAATGGCGGCAAAGGTGATCGATACGATACGGGATCTCGAGCGCGACCGGTTTCGCGCCATGGTCGACGGGGACGAGGAGGCGCTCGAGGTGCTGCTGTCCGAACGGCTATGGTACGTGCACACCAACGGCAAACGCGAGAACAAGCGCCAGTTCATCGAGGCCGTCACGGTCGGGCGCCGCCGCTACCGGCTGATCGAGGTGCAATCCCAGGATATCATGGCGCCCGGCGAGGGCGCCTACCTTGTCAATGGCCGCGCGCTCGTCGATATGGCCGCCAATAACGGCGGTGTGGTGTTCACGATCGCATACACGGCGATTCACGTCCGCGAGCCCGAAGGCTGGCGGCTGCTGGCGTGGCAGGCCACGCGCTGCGCGACCGAGTGAGGCGCTTCGGCTGCCGACTGACCCGGGGCAGCTGACTTGGGCCGGTTCGGTTAGAGGTTCGGTTCTAGGTCGGGCCGGGGTTGGTTCGCTTCCAAGGGCGGCCCGATCCCGGCGTTGGCCCCGTTCTGCGGTTGGGTCGGTTCCAGGATTGCCGCAGATCGCGGCGCAACGGCCGGATCGGCCGCCGCGCGCAGGGCTCGTCCAGGGTAAGGACGGCGGACGTGGGCCGCTTGTGGCGGCGCCGCGGGCGATGCGTGCCGGGCGAGCGCGGTTGGTGCGGCTGCGCGGCGGACCATCTCTATCTACTAGTTCTACTAGACTAGACCCCGATTTCACCCGTGATTGGGACGCTGGGCTTCGCGTTTCCGGGCTCCGGCGTTTGCTCGCGGATGCGCTTCCGTTTCAAGCGGCCTGCCGCCGGTCGGTGCCCTGCGCGGCCGACCGGTTGAACGCGCTCGCGACCGCATCGATGACGGCCTCGTATGCATCCGCCGCGATGCCCGCGCCGTGGCACAGCGGCGCGTCGCCGACCCGCGCGCCCACGAACACGGCGGTCCGTCCGTCGGGCAACCGCGCGGTTTCGCACGAAAGGACGCTGACGTCGATGTCGGCCGCGACCGCGAACGTCGCGGCGATGCTGCGCGCGACGGCCTCCGGTGCCGTATCCGCCGCACCGCTGCGCGCGATCTCGCGGCGTTTCCAGCTCGGCGCGCGACCCTTCCGCGCGGCCGGTCCCTCCGTTTCGAGGTATTCGCTCGCGAACAGCGCGCCGAGTGCCGCTCCCGTGACCTCTGCGCCCGAGCGCTCCGCCAGCGCCTGCACGGCATGGCTGAATTCGATCTGCACGCGGCGCGGCAACGTCACGCCGAGCTCGCGCTCGAGCATATAGGCTGCGCCGCCTTTGCGCGACTGGCTGTTGACGCGGATCACCGCGTCGTAGCCGCGCCCGAGAGCGGCCGGATCG
>CAUPOD010000425.1:0-3026 GCA_963512745.1 uncultured Burkholderia sp.
GATCGGGCGCACGCGCGCGGCCAAACTGGCGGCGCGCGTCCTGCTGCAGCCGGCCGTCGTCGCGCTCGCGTTCGTGGCGTCGGTGCTGGTCTGGCTGATTCCATCGGTGCAGTTCGTCGCGATGCTCGACGTGCGCCTCTATACGTTCATGAACTGGAGCGTCGCGCTCACGGGGTTGCTCTACTGGGGCATCGTGCTCGATCCGCGTCCGTGTCCGCCGGGCCGCATGCGGCCCGGGCTGCGCGTGCTGTCGCCCGTGCTCACGATGACGCCGCAGATCATTGCGGGCGCCATCGTCACGTTCGATCCGCACGAGCTGTATCCCGTCTTCACGCAGTGCGGCCGCGCGTTCACCGCGCTGCCGGCCGTGCTCGATCAAAGCTTGGGCGGCCTGATCATGTGGGTGCCGGCGGGGCTCGTCGAGGCGCTCGGCGCGCTGCTCGCGCTGCGCAACCTGATGCGGCTTTCGGCGCGCAAGCCGCAGACGGATCACGCCGCGCGGCGGCCGCCCCGCGCGTCCGCATTGGAAAATACTGCGCGGACTAGAGCGTAGATTCTCGCGCGATCCGCTACCATACGGCGTGCAACACGGCCGCGCAGCGCGGCCGGTTGACCCCTCTTGAGCACACGCCTTCTTCATGCGTATCGGCATCTCTTTTCTCAGCCACGAGCACCAGAGCGTCTGGCTCGGCGGCATGCTGCTTAAGTTGGTGTTTCTGGCGCAAGCGGTCGCGCGCGTGCGTTTCGTCAGCACCGCGGTGCTGATCGACACCGGCACGCAGCGCGCGCTGCCGCGCGAGGCCGCGGCCGTCGCGCCCGAGTTGCGCGTGCTGTCGCAGCATGAGGCCGGCGACGCGGTCGACGTCATCATCGAAATGGGCAGCATGCTCGACGTACAGTGGCTCGACCTCATGCGCGCGCGCGGCCGCAAGGTCGTGCATTACTGCCGCAGCCAGCCGCTCGCGGCGCTGGCCGAGCCCGTGCTGTTCGAGCGCCCCGCGCCGAACCTGCGCCCCGACCGCTACGACGAGATCTGGCTGCTGCACAAGGACCGCGAATTCGCGCCGATGCTGCGCTGTCTGCACCGCTGCCCCGCGCATTTCGTGCCGTTCATCTGGGGTCCCGCGTTCGTCGCGCAGCGCGGCGCCGAACTGGCCGCGCACGGCGTCGCCTACAACTACGCCGCGCATACGGCGCGCCGCGATCAAGCGCGCGGCGCGTGGCGTCTCGCGGTTTTCGAGCCGAACCGCTCGGTGACCAAATCCGCGAGCGTGCCGCTCCTGATCTGCGACGAGGCCGAGCGCGCCGCGCCCGGCGCCGTGAGCTTCCTGTACGCGGTCAACACGATGCACATGAAGGAGCATCCGACCTTGCTGCATCTGGCTAACTCGCTCGACCTCGTGCGCACGCACCGCGCGAGCTTCGAGGGACGACACGACATCGCAAGCTTCGTCGCCCAATATGCCGACGCCGTGGTTTCGCACCAATGGACGTGCGAACAGAACTACCTGTATTTCGACGTCCTCTACGGCGACTATCCGTTGATCCACAACTCGCCGTGGCTCGCCGAAGCGGGCGCCGGCTATTACTATCCGGGCTTCGACATCAAGGCCGGCGCCCGTGCGCTGCTGAGCGCGCATGCGCATCACGACGCCGTGCTCGACACCTACCGTGCCCGTTCGCATGCGCTGTTCGAAGCCGTGAACCCGTACGCGCGCGGCAACCTCGACGCGTACGCGCAACGTCTGCAGGCGCTCGTGCCCGCCTCGGCCGCGAGGCGCGCATCATGAGCGCGCCGCGCGGTTTGAAGGTCGGCGTGTCGCTGTTCGTGCGCGACGCCACGCAATCGTTATGGGAAAACGGCATCTTCCAGAACTGCCTGTTTCTCGTGATGCTGCTGCGCCACGTGCCGTCGGTGGCCGACGCGTATCTCGTCGTCGGCGGCTACGGCACGGCCGAGGACGCGCGGCACCTGATCGGCGACGATAGCTTGGCCGTGATGGACATGGACACGGCCGCCACCGAGCTCGACGTGATGATCGAGATGAGCGCGCAGTTGAGCCGCGAGTGGGTTGCGCAGTTCCGCGAGCGCGGCGGCAAGATTTCGACGATGCGTGTCGGCAACGACTACGTGATCGACGTCGAACGCATGACGTTCGACCGGCACTTCGCGCTGCTGATCAGCGGCACGCCGTACGACGAGATCTGGACGCTGCCCGAATACGAGCAGACTTGCGCGCCCTACTATGCGAGCGCGATGCGCGCGCCCGTGCGCATCGTTCCGCACCTGTGGAGCCCGCTCGTGCTCGAACGCGCCGCGGCGATGCTGCCCGCGCCGCTCGGCTTCGGCTATCGGCCGGGGCGGCGGCGCTGGCGCGCGGGGTTGTTCGAGCCGAACATCTGCATGGTCAAGACGAGTTTCATCCCGTTGTTGTGCTGCGAGTCCGCGCATCGTGCGAATCCGGACATGCTCGACCATGTGTGGGTCTACAACGCGTTTTCGCTCAAGGATCACGGCGGCTTCATGGGTTTCGCGAGCAACCTCGACATCGTGACGCAGGGGCTCGCGTCGTTCGAGGAGCGTTATCCGTTCTATGCGCTGATGGCGGAGCAAGTGGACGTGGTGGTATCGCATCAGTGGGAGAACGCGCAGAACTACCTGTACTACGAGACATTGCACGGCGGGTATCCGCTCGTACACAACTCGCATTTGATCGGCAATTGCGGATACCGGTATCACGGGTTCGATTGCGAGCAAGGGGGACGCGCGCTGCTGCGCGCGTATGCCGAGCACGATGCGAATCTCGATAGTTACCGGCTTAATGCGCGTGCGTTTTTGAGGACGCTCGACCCCGCTTACGATCAGAACGTGCGCGCTTATGCGGAAGCGATCGATTCGCTTTATGGTAAGGGTTCCTAAGTATTTTTGTTGTTGTGGGTTAACACCTTTGGCAAGTTCAAGCTTGGGAGGCCAGGGTAGGGGTACCCCCCTCCGGCGGGAACGCCTCCGGGGAGTACCCCTGCCC
>CAUPOD010000426.1:0-3025 GCA_963512745.1 uncultured Burkholderia sp.
GGGGGGGCGGGGGGCGGGCCCCCCCCCCCCCCGGGGGCCTCCCAAGGTTGAGGTGGCCACGGGTTTAAAAAAACAACAACCCCGCTGCTGCGCCAGCAGCAGCTCAAACCTCAATGCAAAGCCGTGCCGGCAGGCAAAACCGTATCGCCCGTATCGATCAAATCGGCGATAAAAAACGGCTCGGTATTGAGTTCCTTGGAATGTCCCGGCGCACCCGCGTACCAGGTGACCATCGCCATATCGCCGAGAATGCGCTGCACCACGCCAAGCGCGCCGGCCGGAACGGCGATGTGCTGCGTGCTGACAATGGATCCGATATGCATGATGTTTCCCCGTATAGCTATGACGTTCGCATCCATCATAACCCGACGCCCGCGCCGCAACCGAGGTATCGTCTAGGCTGTCCCGAAAATTTGGAGAAAAATCGCGTGACAGCCCCACCCGCCGCCCGCGGGGGCGCTTCCAGCCGCCACCCGAGCGGAAACGTCCCGTATCTCGAGCGCGGTTCGCGTGAATACTGGCACGCCAGCCTGGCGCTGCTGTTCGCCGGTTACGCAACCTTCTCGCTGCTCTATTACGTCCAACCCCTGCTGCCGGAATTCTCGCGCGACTTCGGCGTAAGCCCCGCGCAAAGCAGCCTCGCACTATCGCTCTCGACGATCGCGCTCGCCGCCTCGATCTTCGTCGCCGGGTTCGCATCGGCCAGCCTGAGCCGGCACCGCCTCATGACTGCGTCGCTGACGCTCTCGGCCCTGCTCACGCTCGGCGCCGCGTGCGCGCCGAACTGGCACACGCTGCTCGTGCTGCGCCTGCTGACCGGCGTGGCGCTCGGCGGCGTGCCCGCGGTGGCGATGGCGTACCTGGCCGAGGAAGTGCATCCGTCGGGGCTCGGACTCGCGATGGGACTCTACGTGGGCGGCACCGCGATCGGCGGCATGGCCGGGCGCGTGATCACGGGCGTGGTAGGCGATTTCTGGGGCTGGCGCGCTGCCGCGGCCGCGATCGGCGTGCTCGGGCTGCTGTCGATGCTCGCGTTCCGCGCGCTGCTGCCGCCGTCGCGCCACTTCACGCCGCGCGGCGGCTTCGATTTCGCGAGCCAGCGCGCGCTGCTCGCACAGAACCTGACGCGCGGCTGGGAACTGCCCGCGCTGTTTCTGATGGGCTTCGCGCTGATGGGCAGCTTCGTCACGCTCTACAACTATCTCGGCTACCGTCTGCTCGCGCCGCCGTACCGCATGAGCCAGGCCGCGATCGGCGCGATCTTCGTCGTGTATCTGGTCGGCGTGGTCGGCTCGCCGTGGTCGGGCCGCATGGCCGACACGCTCGGGCGCGGCCGCGTGCTGCTCGCGAGCGTACTGATCATGCTGGCGGGCATCGTGCTCACGCTGTTCGGCGCGCTGCCCGTGATCGTGGCCGGCATCGCGTGCGTGACGTTCGGCTTCTTCGCCGGGCACGCGGTGGCGAGCGGGTGGGTCGGACGCCTCGCGCAGCAGGCCAAAGGCCAGGCCGCCGCGCTCTATCTGCTCGCGTATTACCTCGGCTCGAGCCTGGTCGGATCGTTCGGCGGCCACTGCTGGAGCAGCCTCGGCTGGCCCGGCGTAGCCGGCCTGGCCGCCGCGGTGCTGCTCGCGGGCGGCGCGGCGGCGCTCTGGCTGTGGAGCCGCGAGCGCATCGGCGCGGCTTGATCCGCGCGGGTCGCAGGGTGCTGCGGCGCCCCGCACGGCTGGCGCAACGTGTTTCGTCACCTATACTAAAAATATTAGCGACCGGTCACTCACGAATGACCGGCATAAGCTCCAGGAGACGATCATGTCGATTCCCAATCTGACGCTCGGCGATCTGATGCTGCTGATCCCGATGGCCTTTGCCGGAGCCTTGTTCCTCGGCGCGATCCCGTGTTCCAGCAAAGCCCTGCGCAACGTGCTGCGAACCTTCGGCGTACTGCTCGGCATCATGTTCGCGATGCTGCTGGTCGAGGGGCTGCCGGTCCTGATCTGAGCGGCCGCGGACACGCGCCGTACCGGCGGCCGCACGGCCGCGGCAGACGCCGTTTCGTGGATTTTCTGCCACGATTGACAATCAATAATTGTCAATCTGGAAAAGCAAGTAATATCCGCGATTGAGTGCCTGGAACGTTTAATCTAGAATTTTTCCCACTCACCCTTTAGACCATTCGGCACGGTGCCGTCACTGCAATCACCGTTCAGGCGACCCTAGGGTATTGTCAAACCATCCGCCGCGTTCGGCGTCCCTTATGTCGTCCCTCGATAAGCGCCTAAAAGCCGCCACTACCGTCGTCGTGATCGTGTTTCTGCTAGCGAGCGCCATCGTGCTCTGGCTGCAGTGGCACGTCTATTGGAGCGCGCGCCAGGCGCTCGCCGAAATGCGCACGTTCCGCACCACGCTGATCACGATGGAAAAGCTATCCGCGGAGCGTGGCCCGACCAACGGCGCGCTCGGCGAACCGCTGCCGCTGTCGCCCGAGCGCGAGGCCGCGCTGCGCCGCGTGCGCGGCGACACCAACCTGATGATCCAACAACTGTCGGCACAGCTCGATTCGGCCGACTGCAAGGGCTGCGAGCAGACCGTGCAGATGCTCGATCAAGCGATCGCCGGCCTCGTGCGCGCGCGCTGCAACACCGACCGCCTGCTCGCGCTGCCGCGCCAGCAGCGCTCCCAGCAGGCGCTCGACGACGCTACGCACCGCATGTTCGCGCTGCTTCCGCAAGTCGAACCGATCGCCAATGCGTTCAGCTTGCAGATCGCGACGGCCGACGCGGCCGACGTCCTCCTCGTGCGCTACCTGAACCTCGCCTACCTGGCCGAGATCCTGCGCGACCAGGCAGGCCGCCTCGGTTCGCATTTGACCGGGTCGCTCGGCTCGCGCCGGCCGCTGACCTACGAGCAGGAACTCGCCATCGCGGCCTCGTACGGGCGGCTCGACCAGCTGCGCGCGTCGGACCAACCGCGCGGGGGGCGCCCCCCCCCCGCCGTGTTACGGGGTGATGGCCGTTATGGGGCCATC
>CAUPOD010000427.1:0-3024 GCA_963512745.1 uncultured Burkholderia sp.
GCCACAGGCAGCGCACGGGCAGCGTCGGCGGCGCGTGGTGGTGCGCGAGCAGATCGAGTAGTCCGAGCACGCGTTCGAGCCAGCGCAGCCCTTCGTCCGCGCTCGTATGCGCGGGCAGCAGACCGGCGGTTTGCGCGGCCTCGGCGAAGCAGGCGGCCTGCCGGTCCGGCGCGAGCGCGTCGAAATCCTCGGGCAGTGCGGGAGCATTCGAATCCTGCGCGAGCAGGCGCAGCCGCGACGCGGGCTCGGTCGCGCGGAAGTCGTCGCGGCACACGGGATCGATCAGCACGAGTTCGACCGTCTCGCCGGCCGCGTGCAGGATGTGCGCGGCTGCTGCGGCCGTGAAGGCGCCGTAGGACCAGCCGAGCAGCGTGTAGGGGCCGCCCGGTTGCGCGGCGCGCACCGCTTGCGCATAGTGCGCGGCCAGCGCGTCGAGGCTCTGCGGTAGCCGCGTATCGGGCGCACGCAGCCCGTGGACCCGGCAGCCTAGGTGCCGCGCCAGCGGTAAATAGGCCGCGAGTTCGCCGTCCGAGGCGTGGAACACGAATACCTCATGTGGATCGGGGCCGTGGGCGAGGGGGATCACACTGATCGCCGCGTGGTCGTTGCCGCCTGCCGAGTCCGCCCCCGCGGTCGATGCGTCCGGTGCGTCCAGCGTCGCGCAGAACGCTGCGAGCGTCGGCGCGGCGAACAGCGCCTGGAGACTGGCGCCGCGCATGCCGCCGCCGTTCAACTGCGCGACCATGCGCGTGGCGATCAGGCTGTCGCCGCCGGACTGGAAGAAATCGCTGTCGCTGCCGATCGGACATTTCAGGAGCGTTTCCCAGACCTCGCCGACCGTGCGCTCGAGCGCGGCCGCGCAGGCCGGATCGCGGTCGTCCGGTGCGGTTACGGTGAGCGGTTTGGCCAAGGCGGCGCTCGCGGCCTGGACCGCGTCGTGCCGCGCGGACGCCGTGGCGCGCTTTGCGTACCGCTCGATCGACTCGGCCTGGCGGATACGCACGCGCGGCAGCGCGTCGCCCATGCGCAGTCTTAGGTCGCTCTCCAGCGCGGCGGTATCGAGCCGGCCGGTCTGCGTTGCCTGGGCTAGCACGAGATGCTGGCGCAGCGGACTGCACTGCGTGTCCGGCCACGCGCGCTCGACCGCGAAGCCGGCCTCGGCGAGCGCGTCGCGCCACGCGGGCAGGTCGAGCATCGGCTGCTCGTCGGCGGTGCGGAAGTCGTCGTAGCCGTTCAACCCTTCGATGAAGCCGATGCTCGCCATCTGCAGCATGCTGTCGCGCTCGGTGGCCTCGATCATCAGCAGATGGCCGCCGGGTTTGAGCAACTGGCCGATGCGCCGCAGCGAGCGCACCGCGTCGCGTGCGTCGTGCAGCACGTTGGCCGCGACGACCAGATCGTAGCCGTTTGCCGGGTGCGCGTCGAAATCGAGCGGCACGTTGATGTCGAACAGCGCGTAGTCGAGCGCCGCGTGTCCCGCGAAGCGTTGGCGCGCCTCGTCGAGGAACAGCGGCGAGACGTCTGTGAAGCGGTAGTGCCGCAGCCGACCGTCGAGCGCAGGCACCAAATGGCGCGTGGTCGCGGCAGTGCCCGCGCCGATTTCGAGCACGCTCAGGCCGTCCGTCCGGCCGGCCAGCGCTTGTGCGACGAGCGCGGCGCTGCGGTTCAGGCAGTCGATCGAGGGGTTGTCGCTGTATAGCGTTGCAGTGACCGCGGGGTCGTCGAACAGTAGGGCCAGCGGCGCCTGCGTGCCGTCGAACAGCGCGTCGTGGCGTGCGATGCATGTGTCGAGATAGGCGGCGAGCGTACGGCTCCACGGCGCGGACGGGAGCGCTTCGGCGGGTTCGGGAACCGCGTCGAGCGCGCGCAGCGCGACGAACGTGTCGCCGTCGCGGAGCAGCCAGCCGCGGCCGGTCAGCGCGAGCAGCCATTGCCGAACCAGGCGGCGATAGGTCGGCAGCGCGCGCAAGCACGACTGCACTGCGTCGAGGTCGTGGCGTTGGCCCGTCCGCACGAAAAGTCCGTGGCGGCACAGCGTGCCGGCAATGCCGTGCAGCGCGCGCGCTTCGAGCCAGCGCCACGTGATATCGATTTCGTCGAGAGCCGGGGCATTCGGCATCGGCAACGGCGTGCCGAGTTGCAGCGGCGTGGCGGCCATCGCGGAAGCATCGTGCGTGACGGCGCGCGAGACCGTGATGTCGAGCGCGCGGCCGTCGGGGTCGAGTGCCGCCAGCGCGTCGCCGACGGGCGCGCACGCGCGAAGCGCGGCTTCCACGTCGCGCAGGTCGAGCGCGGCGTCGTCCGGACCTGCCGGCCAGTGCCAGCGGGGGAGGTCGTCCCGTGCGCCGTTGCCGCACAGCGCCACGGGGCCCGCCTCGGTCAGCCGCTTGGGGCAGGCCGCGACACCGCGCAGCAAATTTTCGTAGTCGTCGAACATCGCCTGTGCGATGCCCGGCGCGAACACGTCGTCCATGCAGTACCAACTGCACACGAGGTCGCCGTCGATTTCCATGATCTGATGGTCGAGCCAGACTTGCGGGGTCTGCGTGAATACGTGCGTGGGCTCGCCAAACACCCTCGTCATCGCTTGATCGATGCCGAGTCCGTCGAGCGACATGCCGAGCATGCTGGTAAATACGATCGGCATCAGCGGCTGCCTCGGATCGTGAACGCGTTCTCGCGCGAGCTCGCGGATCAGTTCGACGCCGTTGACCTGGCTGTGCGCGAGCCGCTGCCAGAGCCGCCGCTGCGTACGTTCGATGGTGTCGCGCAACGTCTGCGAACGGTCGAGCGCGAAGTCGATCAGCAATACCGACGTGAAGTCGCCGATCAACTGGGCGACTTGCGGATGGTCGGGGCGGCGGTTGAAAAAGGTCAGATTCAGCGTGAAAGCGGCGTGGCGGCTCCAGCGTTCGAGCGTATGCGCGAACAACGCGAGCAGTACGGCCGACGGCGTCGCGCCCCACTGCCGGCACGTGTGCTTGAGCTCGTTCCACTGCGCACGCGGCAGGCGCGTCTGGCGCG
>CAUPOD010000428.1:0-3006 GCA_963512745.1 uncultured Burkholderia sp.
ACCAGCAGCGGTTTGCCCACTTCGTCCTCCAGCACCTGGATCATTTTGCTGATGGTCGGTTGCGTGACGGACAGCGCGTGGGCCGCTGCCGTAAAGCTCTGGCGGCGGACGATTTCGACGAAATAGCGTAGGGCGCGCAGTTCCATGGCTGGATTCAGATTATTCTTAAATGGAATAATTCTAATAAAAATAATTCAATATTAATATGACAGGCGCGTTTTTATACTGGACGGCATGAATCGATCTCTGCGCCCAACCGCCATGAACGTTTCCTCGAATCGATCGCGCCTTTTTCCGCCCGGGCCTTGGCGGCGCGCCTTCACGCCCGCGGTTCAGGCGGTTTGCCTGGCGCTGGTTTGGGTCTGTGCGTCGGCCGTCACGCGGCTCGCCGGGCTTTCCATTTCGGCGGGCGTCGTCGGGCTGCTCTTCGTTCTGGGTCTGCTGCTGGCCGGACTGCTCGACGTGCGCTGGATCAAGAGCGGGGCTGCGTGGCTGCTCGGCGAGCTGATCCTGTTCTTCATTCCTAGCATCGTCGCGGTCGTTCAGTACCAGGATCTGATGCGCCAGCAGGGTTTGCGCTTGCTGTTCGCGATCGCGGCGGGGACGATTCTCGTCATGACGTGTACGGCCGTCGCGGTCCATGCGGGCGGCCGTCTCGAGCGGCGTCTCGCCCGTGGGCGCGCGTCACGCGCGTGCGCGGTGCGCGGAGACGCGTCGTGAGCACGGCAGCGCTGTTCTGCGTCGGCTGGACGCTCGCGGTTTATTTCGCGTCGAAGGCCGTCTATCGGCGGTTCCGCCGGATCTGGCTGTCGCCGGTGCTCGTCACTTCTTTGTCGACCCTTGCGTTGCTGTGGTGCGCGCATATTCCCTATGCCGTGTACGCGCAGGACGATCGCTGGCTGACTTGGCTGGCCGGCCCGGCCACCATCGCGTTCGCGGTGCCGATCTACGAGTACCGCGCGGTCGTGCGCCGGCACTGGTTGTCGCTCGGTCTCGGGATCGGCGTCGGCATGAGCGTGGCGCTGATCAGCGCGGTGTTCCTCGCCCATGCGCTGCATCTGGATGCCGGCGTGTCGCGCAGTCTCATGGCCCGCTCGATTTCGACGCCGTTCGCGGTGGCCGTGGCGAGCCAGACCGGCGGCTCGCCCGGGCTCGTCGCCGTGTTTACCGTCGTCACGGGCTTGATCGGCATGCTTGCCGGCGATCTCGTCCTGGCGCTGCTGAAATTGCGCTCGCCGATTGCCCAGGGCGCTTCGCTCGGGGTCGCCGCGCACGGCTTCGGAACGGCGCACGCGCGCGAGCGGAATACCGAGGAGGGCGTCGTGGCGAGCCTGACGATGATTCTGTCGGGCATGCTGATGGTGCTTGCGGGGCCCGCGCTGATTCCGTGGGCCAGTGCGCTATTCCTGCGGTGAGGCCGGCGCCCCTAGATCCGCACCCGGCCGATCAAGATGTCGCGGAACATGACCCAATCGCCCATCAGACTGTAGATCGGATGGCGGAACGTGGCGGGGCGGTTCTTCTCGAAGAAGAAATGGCCGATCCACGCGCAGCCGTAGCCGCATAGCAGCGCGCCCGGCCACCAGCCCCACGCGCCGGTCCCGAGCGCGAGGGCGATGCAGACGAGCACGCCGAGCGACCCCGCGAAATGCAGGCGGCGCGAGGTGCGGTTGCGGTGTTCGTTCAGATAGAACGGATAGAACTGCGCGAAGCTCGTGAAATGCGTGCTGGTTTCGGTCGGATGCGACATGGCGTCTCCTCCTTGTGCCGTTATCCCATTCTCTGCTTTTTCCGCCATTTGATCTGTACGGCGCGCGGACCCGCGCATCTGTACTCTGACGCCGCCGATTGTGGGCCGCTGCGGGCGACCCTGCAAGCCGGTCGTGCCCGGATCCGGCGTTCCGCCCGCTTTCCTTTTGGCGGCCTTTCCGCTAGGATCAAAAATGCCCTCACGCGGCGCCTGCGGCTTGTTGCCCCCCGAGGGGGCGGTTTTTGCCTTGGGGCGGCCCGGCGGCAGAAAATCCCCTAAGCTTTCCTCGCCAGGAGACCGCGATGCGCGTCAGCGACATCCTCAAACTCAAGGGCAACACGCTGTACACGGTGACGCCCGACACACCGCTGCGCGAAGCCGTCGATACCATGGCCGACCGCGACATCGGCTCGCTCGTGGTCATGGAATACGGCGATCTCGTCGGCATCCTCACGTTCCGCGAAATCATCATGCGGCTCAAGGAAAACGGCGGGTCGCTCGGCGACACGCTCGTGCGCACGGTGATGGACGAACCGCTGACCTGCACGCCCGAAACCGACGTCAACGAAGTGCGCCGCATGATGCTCGCGCAGCACGCGCGCTATCTGCCCGTGCTCGACCAGCGCGTGCTGATGGGCGTGATCTCGTTCTACGACGTCGCGAAGTCGGTGGTCGATGCGCAGAGCTTCGAGAACCGCATGCTCAAGGCATATATCCGCGACTGGCCCGCCGAGGGCGAGGAGCCGCGTCCGTCGGTCAATTGAGCCGGGCTTCAGCCATCATCGGCAGCACCCAGCCCCAGCCCTGGCCGTGACCGCCCGATGACCGTTCGCGACGTACCGGGCGCGTCCGCCTCGCAGTTCACGTTGCTGCGCGAACGGCGCTTTGCGCCGTTCTTCCTGACGCAGTTCTGCGGCGCGCTCAACGACAATATCTTCAAGATCGGCTTCACGTCGCTGCTCACCTATCAGGCCGCGCGTTTCGGCGTCGCCGACGCGAAGTCCGCGGCGTTCGTGATTTCCGCGATCTTCATTCTGCCGTTCGTGCTGTGCTCGGCGACGGCCGGCCAACTCGCCGACAAATACGACAAGGCGCGGCTGATGCGCTGGGTCAAGACGTTCGAGATCGGTCTCACGCTGGTCGGCGCGGCCGGCTTCTTCCTGCATTCGGCCGCACTGCTCTATCTATGCACGTTCCTGTTCGGGCTGCATTCGAGCGTGTTCGGGCCCGTCAAGTACGCCTATCTGCCGCAGCGG
>CAUPOD010000429.1:0-2973 GCA_963512745.1 uncultured Burkholderia sp.
GCTCAAGATGATGCTGCCGACGCGCGTATGGATGGGCGCGTTGCGCGGTTATCTGGTGGTGGCCGTACTGCTCGTGATCGTCAA
This sequence comes from uncultured Burkholderia sp., assembly GCA_963512745.1. GTDB lineage: Bacteria > Pseudomonadota > Gammaproteobacteria > Burkholderiales > Burkholderiaceae > Burkholderia. The sequence goes on from CAUPOD010000429.1 coordinate 85, forward strand.
AGTGGTGCAGGTGGCGCTCGCGCACTAAGATCCGGTATCGATCCAGCCTTGGGAGGGGCGGCATGATCAAGCGTTTTGCGGTGCTCGCGGTGCTGATTCTTGGCGGCGTGCTCGCCGCGTGCACGCAGGACGACGACGACACGGTACGCGCTCGGCAGCCCGTGCCCGTTTCCGTTCCCGCTTCCGGCGCGAGTGCCGTTGGTGCGAGTGCGCCCGCCTCCGGTGCCGTGGGGTGAGGCGCGGCACCGCGAACGTGCAGTCGTTTTTACTCGGTTTCGACGCGGCCGCGCCGTGCACGGGAAGATGAAAGGTCCGCGGCTAAGTATTTGAAATATCGTTGAAATTCCCCTGAAAGACCGAGCGTCCTCTCGACACAGTTTGACAAAAATCGCGCCGCGAATGCGTTACGCTGCAGAAACGGCGGCGCTGCTCTTTGCGTGCCGCGCGGTTCGTCCGTCGTCGAGCACGGCGGCAGGGTCGACCGACACGTTTAACCTTGAGAGGTGGTTACGATGGGAATTCTGGATTTGGCGGGTAAGATCGCCGGCGCGGTGGCCGCGGTCGAAGGCGCGGAGAAGCTCGATCCCGATGCCGGTCTGTTGACGAAGGGCATCGCGGCGGTCGCGGGTTTCGAAGGCGCGGGTGCGCTCGAGAATCTGATCGAGAAAAAGCCGGACGAGGCTGCGCCGGCCGACAACACGGCCAGCGACGGCAGCGCGCCGCAGGACGACGGTTCGCAGGCACAGGCCTGAGCGGATCGACGCAGGGGGCGAACGACGGGGAACTTCGGTTCCCCATTTTTTTTTGCGGGCGCGCGCGGCCGGCTGGGGACTCAGGTAGCCGCGAAATCGGCGAGGCTCACGCTGCGCGCCGCGCAGCCGCGGATCAGCGCGGCGTCGTGGCTCACGAACAAGACGGCCGCGCGTTCGCCGAGCGTCTTGAACCATTCGGCGAGCACCGTGCGCGCGGGCGCGTCGAGCCCCTCGCTCGGCTCGTCGGCGAGGATCACGCGCGGCGCGCCGAGCGCGAGGCTCGTCAGGTAGATTTTTTTGCGCGTGCCGAGCGACATTTGCTCGAAGCGCTTGTCGAGATGCGCATCGAGCTGGAAACGCTGCGCAAGCGCGAACACAGCATCGTCGAGCGGTACGTGCTTGGCCGCCGCGACCATTGCGAGGAATTCGCGGCCGGTTTGGAACGGATATGCCATGCAGTCGTCGGGCACGTAGGCGAGGGCGGCCTTGGCCGCTAGCGGATCGCCGCGCAAGGCGTGGCCGTCGATCCAGATTTCGCCTTGGTCGGGGGCGAGGGCGCCGGCGAGCACTTGGAGCAGCGTACTCTTACCCGTGCCGTTTTCGTCGCGTAGCGCGATGCAGCCGGGGGCGGCCGTGTAGCCGAGATTGTCGAAGACGCGATGCGCGCCGTATTGCTTGCTGAGATGTTCGAAACGGAGCATGCGGGGCAGATCAGAGAAAAATGGACCAGAGTACGGCCGTCCACAGCGCAGCACTCGTCGCGCCGATCGGCAGCGCATGACGCGGCGTGATGCGCGTCGGTAAATAAAGGCATGCGAGCAGCGGCAGGTTCGACGCAGTGAGCGCGCACGCGCTCCCATAAGTTAGCGCGCCATGCGCGGCGAGCCATACGGGCAAGAGCGCGGCCCACGGCAGGTAAAGTGCGGCCACTGTCGCGAGATCGGCGCAGATGCGTATCGCACGCGGCCACGGCAGAGAGCTTGTGAAGTACGCGGCACGCTGGTGGGCCGCGAGAAGGTCGCGGTAAATCCCGGCGGCAATCGTGGCCAGCATGGCTTGCACGAGCAGGCTCAGCCCAACGGCTCTCATGTCGAATGCCCATATCGCGTCCAGCGCACCGGCCGCGGCGACCAGCGCGCCCGCGCAGACGCCGCGCATCAGCGTGCCGACGCCATGCGCGCGGACGATGCCGAAATTCAGGCGGGCCAAGGTGACGAACAACGTGGGCACGCGTGTGGACTTTCGTGCGGAGAAGGCAGCGGGGATGCGTGCACGTCGTCGGTTGAACCACGCCGCGCGCGGACCGACTGGCGCATGAGCAAGCGTCGCGGCCGCGATGCCGCACGCAGCGAACAGCGCCGTGGCTTGAAGCGCGCCGTGCGCCTGGATTCCATAGACGAGGCAAAGATCGGCAGCGCCCAGCGGTAGCAGGGCGCGTGCATTGCGTTGGAGCGCATGGAGCTGCAGGGCGACGGCGATCAGCACGACTCCCAGCAGATAGCCGTATGCGCTTGCCGCCGGCTGCACGGTCAAAGCCATCGCCGCCGCGCCGATCGGCACCAGCAAAGGCGTATCGGCGGCCAGCATCACGACAGCGTCGGTCACGCGGCGACGCGCATCGGGAACCGGCAGGGAGCGTAGATAGGCAGTGAACGCGCCGCCCGTCACGGCACGGCGCTGGGCGACGGCCCACGCTACCGCGAGACTTTCGAGCGCCACGATCCACGCCAGCCGGAATGCGAATCCGTGCGATGGCGCGAGCGGCGCCAGAACGGGCTGTCCGAGCGCTTCGGCTTGCGCGGCCAGCGGCATCATGGCCGGCAGCAGGATCAACAGCCCCAGCGTCAGCGCTTGCCAGCGCCTGCGCAACAGTTGCGCGGTTTCGAGGCCATACCAGCGCAGTCGGTCGATCAGCATCGTGGTTTCGTCGGGCTTAAAAGGGGGCTCGTGGACTGCCTCGGCACATACTCGCGACATCGTACCAAACGCATGATCTCCGGTTGGATCAGCGTGTGTCCGCCACTTTCCCCTCGACCCACTCGCGCGTCAATTCGAGCACCTCGTCCGACAGCTCGGGGTCGTCCGCGAGCCGCGCGAGCACGATGCCGCCGACCATCGCGGCCCAGCTGCCGACCGC
>CAUPOD010000430.1:0-2971 GCA_963512745.1 uncultured Burkholderia sp.
CGGCACTACGCTCGTGATCGGGCTCAGCACGCTGATGGGATTCCAGAACGCGGTCGCAACGCGCATTTCGCTCGGACGTGTGCGCACCACGCACGTGTCGGGCATGTCCACCGACATCGGCATCAGCATCGCGCTGCTCACGCTGATGCGCCTCGCAAAAACCAGCGACCCCGAACGCGACGAGCACGTCGAGCGGCTCAAGCTTTATGCGCTGACGATTCTCGCGTTCTGCGCGGGCGGCCTCGTGGGCGTGTGGGCATACAAGGCGGTCGGCGCGGTCTTGCTGCTGATCGCTTCGGCGCTGCTGACGGCGATCGCGCTGCCGAGCGTGATGGGCCGTGCCGATCCGCTGATTGCCGATGCGGAAGCCGGTGCCGGTACCGAAGCCGGTGCCGATGCCTATCCCAATGCCGGCACACGCGGCGAAGACCTACGTTAAGGGGGCGGCAGCGTGGCCGCGGGCAGCGTCTGCAGCGCGCCGTTCGTGATGAACGGCACGATGCCGTGTGCGGCGATGCGCTTGGCCGTCTGCCGCGCGCACTCGGCGTCGGCGGGCGCGCAATAGTCGATCGAGATCACGGGCAGCCCGTATTGCGTCTTGACGTCCTGCGCCGCCTGCAGCAGCCACTCCCTATCCGCCTCGCCGACGTTCACGTAGCGCTCATGCGCTTGATCCCAGCCGCTGTACAGCGATTCGAAAGCGACCGCGCTGACGTCCGCATGGATCTGCGGCAGCAGCTCGAAGCCGCGGTTCAGGATGAGCTGCGCATCGGGATGCGCGGCCTTGATCGCGCGCACCACGCGCACGATGCCGTCGCGCTGGCGCGCACGATCGGTTTCGCTCGCCGTGCCGAGCTGATACGAGTCGAGCGTATCGAGGAAAAAGCCGCGATAGCCGCGCGCCCATAGCGGATCGATCACGTGCCGCACGAAGAACGCGGGCCAGCCGGGGCGGCTCTGGTCGATCACGCGCGAGGCCCAGGCCGCGTTGCGTCCCACGAGCCAATCCTCGGGAAGCTGCGCGGCATACGCGCGCTGCGGCGCGAGCTCGCCGACGCTCGTGTAGGCGAACCAGCGCGTGCGCGGCAGCGCATGGTCGCGCGGGCGGAAGCCGCTGTCGGGCTCGAGCACGGCGATGTCGTAGCGCGCGAGTTGCTCGGTGGGCGGCGCCGAGCCGTAGTAGAAGGCCACGCGCGGTGCGGGTGTGTATGCGTCGGCGCGCGCGGCGGACGACGCGCATAGCGCGTACAACGCGCACAGGGCGGCGGCGGGCCACGGCGTGGCGCGCGCATGGCTGCGCGGTGCGACGGGTGCTCCGGTACGCTTCGAGGGCTTATGCATGGTTCGTCTCGAGCATCGGTTCGTAGCGGGGGGGATCGATATGCAGCGCAACGGGCATGGTTCGTGACCGGCAATCATTGGAGCATGTAGGTTTCGTATTCGAGCGACGAGAACTTCGCGTCGAGCATGCGCATGGCAACGAGCGTCGCGATCAGCAGCGCACACGCGAAGCCGTAGCCGTACGCGGGCGGCCCGATGCGGATCGAGAGCACGGTGAGGGCCGCGTTCAGCGCGACGAACAAGGTGGTGAGCTTGAGCACGTCGCGGCGCGCGTCGAGGTAGAACATCACGTTGAGCAGCCCGAGAAACAGCACTTGCAGGCTCGCCGCGATCACGTCGACGACGAGCAGCGGCAGATATAGCGGCGAGATACGTAGCGCGCCGAGCAGCGCGGCGCCGAACGCGAGCACGAACAGCGCCACCACGATCTGCACCTTGACGATCTCGAACAGCCCCGCACGCACGCTGCGCACCATCATGTCGCGCATCGCGCCGATGCGCTGCAGCGTCGCGCCCTTGCGCACCGCGTCGTAGAACGCATCGTAGTAGCCGGCGAAATCGGCCTCGATGCGCACCAGGAACACGGCCATGGCCGGCATCACGCAGACATAGGCGATGAACACGGGAATGTCGTAGATGACCGACGCGTGGAACCAGCCGATCACGCGCGTGCCCGTGACGGGCGAAAACCAGAACACGAACTTGTCGATCCATACGCCGAGATTGAACATGAACCCGACCCACGCGAGGCTCACGTACATGAAGCGGCGGCTGAACGCCTCGAACGAGATGTAGCGCGCGCCCGCATATTGCCGGTGCACGATCGCGGATAGACACAGCAGCAGCACCGCGTGGCCCGCCACGAAGCCGCCGAGCAGGCCCGTCAGGCCGTAGCGGTTCAGCGCGAGCGCGAGTCCGACCACGGCCGCATAGCCGAGCGCGAACGACCACAGCACTTGCCGGTACTGCTTCAAGCTCGACAGGAAGACCACCGCGATCCAGATGTTGCTCGCGGTCACGAAGCCCGCGATCATCAGCAGCCGGTAGGCGAGCGGGGTCTCGCCGAACCCGACGCTCATCGCGGCGGTGCCGAGCAAGCCCGTCAGGGCCGTACACACGAGCTGTACCGCGCGATAGTTCGGCAGCACGAGGTCGGCGCGGCCATCGTAGCAGCGGTCCGACACGAAGCGCGTGAACGAGAGCTGCAGCGGCCCCGTGGCGATCAGGCTGCCCGCGATCATGTAGGTGACGGAGACCTGGAATTGCGTGACGAGGTCGCTCGGCTTTACGACGGATGCGCTCAGCACGCCGATGATCAGGATGCCGAAGCAGGAAAGAATCATCGGCCCCGAGCTGATGACGCCCGCATAGAGATAGGCGCGCGCGATGCCGGTCAAGCTGCCGCGGCGCATGAGCTTGCGCAGTTCGAATCCTATGCCGGCCATTGGCGATTCCGGTCGAAGGCCGCGCGCAGCGCGGCGACGGCCCCGCCGCGGCCGTTTGCGTGGCCGTGCATGGGGCAGCGTGGGGCGGCGGCCTTGTCCGCGGACGCCGCGCCGTTGCGGGGGCGGTCTGGTTGGGCGGCCCCGCGCGCCTACATAGCATAGTATAGCCAGAACCACATGCTTGG
>CAUPOD010000431.1:0-2964 GCA_963512745.1 uncultured Burkholderia sp.
GTTCGGCCTTCATCGCCGCGAACGCGGCGCCCGGCTGCGCCCCGAGCGCTTCGACCGTCTTCTCGATCTCGGCGATCAATGCCTTCGCCACCTCGCCGCCGTCGCGCAGCGTCTTGCGGCCGACCAGGTCGTTGGCCTGGATCGCGGTGGTGCCTTCGTAGATCGCGAGAATGCGCGCGTCGCGATAGTACTGCGCGGCGCCCGTTTCTTCGATGAAGCCCATACCGCCGTGCACCTGCACGCCGAGGCTCGCGACGTCGTTGACCATCTCGGTGCTCCAGCCCTTGACGACCGGCACCAGGTATTCGTAGATCGCCAGATGCTTGGCGCGCTCGGCCTCGTCGGCGGCATTGTGCGCGTGATCGCTATGCGACGCGGCCGCGAGCGACAACGCGCGCGCGCCTTCCGTGAGCGCGCGCATCGTGCCGAGCATGCGGCGCACGTCCGGGTGATGGATGATCGTCTCCGACTGCTTCGACGAACCGTCGACGGGCCGGCTCTGCACGCGTTCCTTCGCGAACGCGGCGGCCTTCTGATACGCGCGCTCGGCCACGCCGATGCCTTGGTTGCCGACGCCGAAGCGCGCCGCGTTCATCATGATGAACATGTATTCGAGGCCGCGGTTCTCCTCGCCGATCAAGTAGCCCGTCGCACCGCCGTGATCGCCGAACTGCAGCACGGCGGTCGGGCTCGCCTTGATGCCGAGCTTGTGCTCGATCGACACGCAGTGCACGTCGTTGCGCGCGCCGAGGCTGCCGTCGTCGTTGATCATGAACTTCGGCACGATGAACAGCGAGATGCCCTTGACGCCCTCGGGCGCGTTCGGCGTGCGCGCGAGCACGAGGTGGACGATGTTGTCCGCCATGTCGTGCTCGCCCCACGTGATGAAGATCTTGGTGCCGAAGATCTTGAACGAGCCGTCGGCCTGCGGCTCGGCGCGCGTGCGCACGAGCGCGAGGTCGGAGCCGGCCTGCGGCTCGGTCAGGTTCATGGTGCCGGTCCATTCGCCCGAGATCAGCTTCGGCACGTAGCGCGCCTTCTGCTCGTCGGAACCGGCCGTCAGCAGCGCTTCGATCGCGCCGTCGGTCAGAAGCGGACACAGCGCGAACGACAGGTTCGCGGCGTTGAGCATTTCGATACAGGCCGTGCCGATCGTCTTCGGCAGCGCCTGGCCGCCGAATTCGGCCGGATGCTGGAGACCCTGCCAGCCGCCCTCGACGTACTGGCGGAACGCTTCCTTGAAGCCCGGCGTCGCGGTCACGACGCCGTCCTTCCAACTGCTCGGATGCTTGTCGCCTTCCACGTTGAGCGGGGCCAGGACTTCGCCGCAGAACTTGGCCGACTCCTCGAGCACGGCCGCCGCCGTGTCGTAACCGGCGTCTTCGAAACCGGGCAGCTGCGCGACGGCGTCGATGCCGGCCAGCTCCTTCATCGCAAACAGCATGTCCTTGACGGGGGCCGTATAGCTCATGATGCTCCTCTCCTAACCTATTTTATTGAATGACCTAAAAACCTGCGGCGGCGGCGCCGGCGCGTAAAAAAGGGGCGCTCGAAGCGCCCCTTTCGGTTCAGCGAACGTGCGCGGCCGACTCGTGCAAGCCGCGCGGCACGCGCTTAGCCGAGCGCGTTGACGAGCTCGGGCACGACCGTGAACAGATCGCCGACGATGCCGTAATCGGCGACGCCGAAGATCGGCGCTTCTTCGTCCTTGTTGATCGCCACGATCACCTTCGAGTCCTTCATGCCGGCCAAGTGCTGGATCGCACCCGAGATGCCGACCGCGATGTACAGCTGCGGCGCGACGATCTTGCCGGTCTGGCCCACTTGGTAGTCGTTCGGCACGAAGCCCGCATCCACCGCCGCGCGCGATGCGCCGAGCGCTGCGTTGAGCTTGTCGGCCAGCGGCTCCAGCACCTTCGTGTAGTTCTCGCCGCTGCCCAGACCGCGGCCGCCCGAGACAATGATCGTCGCCGAGGTCAGTTCCGGACGGTCGAGCTTCGTGACTTCGCGGCTCACGAACTTCGAGGCGCCCGCGTCGGCCGCCGCTTCGATCTTCTCGATCGTGGCGTTGCCGCCTTCGGCCGCGACCGGGTCGAAGCCCGTGGCGCGCACCGTGATGACCTTGATCGGATCGGCCGACTGCACCGTGGCGATCGCGTTGCCCGCGTAGATCGGACGCTCGAACGTGTCGGGCGAGACCACCGCGGTGATTTCGCTGACTTGCGCGACGTCGAGCTTCGCGGCCAGACGCGGCGCGACGTTCTTGCCGTAGGCGGTAGCCGGGGCCAGCACGTGCGAATAGTCCTTCGCCACGTTCAGCGCGGTCGCCTCGACGTTTTCGGCGAGGCCTTCGGCCAGTTGCGCGGCATCGGCCAGCAGCACCTTCGACACGCCCGCGACCTTCGCTGCCGCTTCGGCCGCGCCTTGCGCGTTGTGGCCCGCGACCAGCACGTGGATGTCGCCGCCGATCTTTTGCGCGGCAGCGATGGTGTTCAGCGTCGCGGCCTTCAGCGACGCGTTGTCATGTTCGGCAATAACCAGAATCGTCATTTTCTCTGCGCTCCCTTACCCTTACAGCACCTTGGCTTCGGCCTTCAGCTTCTCGACCAGCGTCGCAACGTCGGCCACCTTCACACCCGCCGCGCGCTTGGGCGGCTCGGCGACCTTGAGCGTCTTCAGACGCGAGCTCACGTCGACGCCGAGGTCTTCCGGCTTGAGCGTTTCGAGCGGCTTCTTCTTCGCCTTCATGATGTTCGGCAGCGTCACGTAGCGCGGCTCGTTCAGGCGCAGGTCGGTGGTGATGACGGCCGGCAGGCTCAGGGCCAGGGTTTCCAGGCCGCCGTCCACTTCACGCGTGACATTCACCTTGTCGCCAGCGACTTCGACCTTGGAGGCGAAGGTGGCTTGCGGCAGGTCGGCCAGGGCCGCCAGCATCTGGCCGGTCTGGTTGGCATCGTCGTCGAT
>CAUPOD010000432.1:0-2961 GCA_963512745.1 uncultured Burkholderia sp.
TGGTATTCCTGGCTGTTCAGTTCCTCGAAGCGCGCGATACGCGCCTTCGACTTCGCCTGACGGCCCTTCGGATTCTGGCGTACCCACTCCAGTTCCTTCTTGAGCGCCTTCTGGCGTGCCGATTCCGAAGCCTCTTCCTGCTTCAGGCGGTTTTCCTTCTGATCGAGCCAACTGCTGTAGTTGCCCTTCCACGGAATGCCGTGGCCGCGGTCGAGTTCGAGAATCCACTCGGCCGCGTTGTCGAGGAAGTAGCGGTCGTGGGTCACGGCCACCACGGTGCCCGGGAAGCGCGTGAGGAACTGTTCGAGCCAATCGACCGATTCGGCGTCCAAGTGGTTGGTCGGCTCGTCGAGCAGCAGCATGTCGGGCTTCTCGAGCAGCAGCTTGCACAGCGCGACGCGGCGCTTTTCGCCGCCCGACAGGTTGGCGATCTTCGCGTCCCACGGCGGCAGGCGCAGCGCGTCGGCCGCGATTTCGAGCTGCTGTTCGGGGCTGCCGCCGTCGCTGGCGGCGAGGATCGCCTCGTACTTGGCTTGTTCGGCGGCGAGCGCGTCGAAGTCGGCGTCGGGATCGGCGTAGGCCGCGTAGATCGCGTCGAGCTTGCCCTGCGCCTGGAACACGTCGCCGAGGCCTTCTTCGACGGCTTCGCGCACGGTCTTCTCTGGATCGAGCTGCGGTTCCTGCGGCAGGTAGCCGATGTTCAGGTTCGGCATCGGCGTGGCTTCGCCTTCGATGTCCTGGTCGACGCCGGCCATGATCTTGATCAGCGTCGACTTGCCCGAGCCGTTCAGGCCCAGCACGCCGATCTTGGCGCCAGGGAAGAACGACAGCGAGATGTCCTTGAGGATCTGGCGCTTGGGCGGCACGATCTTGCCGACCCGGTTCATGGTGAATACGTATTGGGCCATGGTCTTGTCCGTACGGTTAGACGTTGAACAGGAAGTTCATGACGTCGCCGTCGTGCACCACGTATTCCTTGCCTTCCGCGCGCATCTTGCCGGCTTCCTTCGCGCCTTGCTCGCCCTTGTAGGCGACGAAGTCGTTGAACGCGATGGTCTGCGCGCGGATGAAGCCGCGCTCGAAATCGGTGTGGATCACGCCGGCCGCTTGCGGTGCGGTGTCGCCGACGTGGATCGTCCACGCGCGCACTTCCTTGACGCCCGCGGTGAAGTAAGTCTGCAGGCCGAGCAGCTTGAAGCCCGCGCGGATCACGCGGTCGAGGCCCGGTTCTTCCATGCCCATGTCGGCCAGGAACGCGGCCTTGTCTTCGTCCTCGAGATCGGCGATCTCGGCTTCGATCGCGGCGCACACGGCCACGACCGGCGCCTTCTCGGCTTCGGCGTACTTGCGCACGGCGTCGAGGTGCGGATTGTTCTCGAAACCGTCGTCCTTGACGTTCGCGACGTACATCGCCGGCTTCGCCGTGATCAGGCAGAACGGCTTGAGCAGCGCGGCTTCGTCTTCGGTGAGGTCGAGGCCGCGTACGGCCTTCCCTTGGTCCAGGCACGCGCGCGCTTTTTCGAGCACGGCGACGAGCTTCGCGGCTTCCTTGTCGTTACCCGACTTGGCGGCCTTCGTGTAGCGCGACAGCGCCTTCTCGACCGTGCTGAGGTCGGCCAGCGCGAGTTCGGTGTTGATGACTTCGATGTCGTCGAGCGGGCTCACCCGGCCGGCCACGTGGATCACGTTTTCGTCTTCGAAGCAGCGCACGACGTGCGTGATCGCGTCGGTTTCGCGAATGTTGGCGAGGAACTGGTTGCCGAGCCCTTCGCCCTTGCTCGCGCCGGCCACGAGGCCGGCGATATCGACGAATTCCACGACGGCCGGCACCACGCGCTCGGGCTGGACGATTTCGGACAGCGCCTTGAGGCGCGGGTCCGGCACTTCGACGACGCCGACGTTCGGCTCGATCGTGCAGAAGGGATAGTTCTCGGCCGCGATGCCGGCCTTGGTCAGCGCGTTGAAGAGGGTCGACTTACCGACGTTCGGCAGACCGACGATGCCGCATTTGAGGCTCATGGAAATCCTTTATGAATCTGAATCGGGGCACTGCCGAGCCCGATACGGGGGCGGCGATGTGCGAGGCCGCGCCTGCGGCGGATGCCGGGCAGGCGAGGAACATGGACGAGGCGGGCGGCGCGCCCGGGTTTCGTCCACGGTTTATTCGAGAAAGGTGAGATTTTAACCGGTTCGCGGGACCGGGCGGGAGTGCTGGCCAGTCGGCTAGCTTTGATTCATGACTTGTTGGATGCCTCAGGCTTATGGGCTTGTCACATACTCTGGGGGGTGCTATGTTTTCTTTAACATATTCGTTAACGGATAACATCATGTCTTTCCGCTCCAAGGACATCGTCCCCATCAGCGAAGCACGCGCGCGGCTCACGGAGTTATCGGACGAGGTGGTTGGCGGCGCCGAAAAATTGCTGACCAAGAACGGTGCGGCCTATGTCGCCGTCGTCGATGCAAGGAAGCTCGACTACTATCACGCGCTCGAACGGGAGCATGCGTCCTTGGTTCTGCTCGACGCAGCGGAGCGCGGCTTGCGCGACGTGTTGGCTGGGCAGGTCGTGCCGCAGTCCGAGCTGTTTAAGGCACTGAGCTGATGGCGTTACCTAGTAACGCATCCGTCGAAGCCACGTCCGAATTTCTGAGCCATCTGGAGTCGGCAGGCAGATTCTTTTTAGAGCAGGACGCGGACTCCGCACCTGGGCGCTTGGCGGATCTGAAGGCGTCGTTGCGCGAAATGACCGAGATTCTGTCGTGGGCGCCAGCTAATGGACGCCCCGCACGTTTCTATTCGGCGACATCGGCGCAGGCGCAGTTAAGACTCGAGGCTGTGCTGCGCCTAGCCGAACAGGCGGGTTTGCCGCATCTGCGCGAGTATGTGATCGGTACCCACGTCGTGCTCTATGCCCATTCGGAAAGCCGGGTCGTGCTGTTGGCCCTCAAACATCAACGCCA
>CAUPOD010000433.1:0-2958 GCA_963512745.1 uncultured Burkholderia sp.
ATCCAGGATGACGCCGGCTACGTCCCGCCCGGCTGCGTGGCTCCGCTGGCCCAGGCGCTCAACCTGTCGCGCGCCGAAGTGCATGGCGTGCTCACCTATTACCACCATTTCCGCTCGGCGCCGCCCGCCCCCGTGACGATCCAGATGTGCCGCGCCGAAGCCTGCCGCAGCATGGGGGGGGGGGGGGGGGGCAACCGGGGGGCGGGGGTGGGCTGGTCGGGGCGACACGCCCCCCCCGCACAGCGGCGCACGCCGCAACCACTCCGCATAAGCGCGGCATGGCGGGAGACTCCCGCCTTCCGTGAGCAGCACCCGAAACCGGCGCCTAGGCGCCGGTTTTTTTTTTCGCGCGGAATTTCACGATGCGGAAAGATTTTCTGTCTCATAAAATTGCGTGCTGCGTGGCACAACGGCAGCCGTTGCGGGATAGAAGATGATTTTTCTTATCGTGAAATTCATATTTAAATCATTGATTTTGTTATATTAATTTTTTACCCAAATCCACGAGATTGCGCTGTCGTGCGCACGGCGATTTCCCTAGACTCTTATATAAGAGTTGCGAGACGCGGTTCGATTTCGCGATACCAAGCTTGATCGTCATTCAGGTAACACCTATTCAAGGAGTGCACCATGTCGCGCGAACAACAGGCTCAGGAACTGCAGAAGCAATGGGAAACCGATCCGCGCTGGAACGGGATCAAGCGGACCTATTCCGCCGACGACGTCGTGCGCCTGCGCGGCTCGGTGCAAATCGAACACACGCTCGCCAAGCGCGGCGCGGAACGCCTGTGGGGTCTGCTGCACGACGAGCCGTTCGTCAACGCGCTCGGCGCGCTGACCGGCAACCAGGCCATGCAGCAAGTGAAGGCCGGCCTGAAGGCGATCTACCTGTCGGGCTGGCAGGTCGCGGGCGATGCGAACGTCGCCGGCGAGATGTACCCCGACCAATCGCTGTATCCGGCCAACTCGGTGCCGCTCGTCGTCAAGCGCATCAACAACTCGCTCACGCGCGCCGACCAGATTCAATGGTCGGAAGGCAAGAACCCGGGCGACGAAGGCTACATCGATTACTTCGCGCCGATCGTGGCCGATGCCGAAGCCGGTTTCGGCGGCGTGCTGAACGCGTTCGAGCTCATGAAGGCCATGATCGAAGCGGGCGCCGCGGGCGTGCACTTCGAGGACCAGCTCGCTTCGGTGAAAAAGTGCGGCCACATGGGCGGCAAGGTGCTCGTGCCGACGCGCGAAGCCGTCGCCAAGCTCAACGCCGCGCGCCTCGCGGCCGACATCTCGGGCACGCCGACTCTGCTCGTCGCGCGCACCGACGCCGAAGCCGCGGACCTCGTCACGTCGGACATCGACGACAACGACCAGCCGTTCCTGACCGGCGAGCGCACCGTCGAAGGCTTCTTCCGTACCAAGCCGGGCCTGCAGCAAGCGGTCTCGCGCGGTCTGGCCTATGCGCCGTACGCGGACCTGATCTGGTGCGAAACGGGCAAGCCCGACCTCGAATACGCGAAGGCGTTCGCGGAAGCGATCCACAAGCAGTTCCCGGGCAAGATGCTGTCGTACAACTGCTCGCCGTCGTTCAACTGGAAGAAGAACCTCGACGACGCGACGATCGCGAAGTTCCAGAAGGAACTCGGCGCGATGGGCTACAAGTTCCAGTTCATCACGCTGGCCGGCTTCCACGCGCTGAACTATTCGATGTTCAACCTCGCGCACGGCTATGCGCGCCAGCAGATGACGGCGTTCGTCGAACTGCAGCAAGCCGAGTTCGCGGCGGCCGACAAGGGCTTCACGGCCGTCAAGCACCAGCGCGAAGTCGGCACCGGCTACTTCGACGCCGTCACGCAGACGATCGAGAGCAACGCCTCGACCACGGCGCTGCACGGCTCGACCGAAGACGAGCAGTTCTTTGAAGGCGCCAAGTAAGCGCGCCCTCCCCGATCTCCCGGGTGGCCACGAGCCGCCCGGGTTCGACCGGCCGCCGCGACGGGGCGGCCCCGGATGCCGGCCGGCCTTGCACGAGTTGCGTCATGCAGGGGTGGACGGTGCGGCGTGTCGCGATGCCGCGCAATCCCGCGCGCCGGCCCTGAACCGGCACGCGCCTTTGTTCCTGCGTCTCGTCCCGGGCGGACCGCCCGGGATTTTTCCCGTTTCCGCCCTACTCGCCCCAGTAGCCGGGCTGCTCGTAGGCGGCCTTCAACGCATCGAGGAACAAACGCACGCGCAACGGCAAATGGCGCCGCTGCGGAAACACCGCATGGATACCGATCGGCGGCGCCGCGAACGCGTCGAGCACGCTGACGAGGCGCCCGGCCGCGAGATCGTCGCCGACCTCCCACCACGAACGCCACGCGAGGCCGTAGCCGGCCACGCACCAGTCGTGCAGCACGGCGCCGTCGGAGCATTCCATGGTGCCCGTCACGCGGATCGAGGCGAGTTGGCCGGACGCTTCGCGGAACATCCAGCCGCGCTGCTGGTTGGCGTTCGCGGCCAGCGCCAGGCAGTTGTGCTGCGCGAGGTCGGCCAGCGTGCGCGGCGTGCCCGCGCGCGCCAGATAGGCCGGCGCGCCGACGCAGACGCGCCGGTTTTCGCCGAGCTTCAGCGAGACGAGCGACGAATCGGGCAGGTCGCCGAGACGCACCGCGCAATCGAAGCCCTCGTTGACGAGATCGACCATGCGGTCGGACAGGTCGAGCGTCACCGTGACGTCGGGATGCAGGCCCGTGAACACGGGCAGCAGCGGCGCGACGTGGCGGCGTCCGAAACCGGCCGGCGCGGACACGCGCAGATGGCCGCTCGCGCGCACGCCGCCCGCCGAGACGCTGGCCTCGGCATTCTGCATGTCGTGGATGATGCGCTGGCAGTCTTCGAGAAACGCGCTGCCCTCGGGGGTCAAGGTCAGCCGGCGCGTGGTGCGCACGAGCAGCTTGACGCCGAGCCGCTCCTCGAGGA
>CAUPOD010000434.1:0-2933 GCA_963512745.1 uncultured Burkholderia sp.
GGAATACTCGGCAGCCGTTACCCGGCGCCGGCGCGTGCCATGGTCGCGTGGTTCGGGATACGCGGCATCGGCTCGCTCTTCTACTTGATGTTCGCGATTCGGCACGGCGTGGTGGGCGCCTTGGCGCGGCAGTTGCTCACGCTGACGCTGATCACCGTTTCAATTTCGATTCTGGTGCACGGCATTTCGCTCCGGCCCTTGATGAAATGGTACGCCCGGCAACCGGTGGCGCCGGAGTAGGGGCGATCGAGGTGAGCGTCCTCGTATCTTTGCGCATGCCGCCGGAATGCGATGCACGCGGCCGCTCTCGCGCGAATGGTTGCATGGCAGGTGGTGCATCGACTGCGGATGCGCTAAGGTGACGGGAAAGCGTATCTTTTCCTGGCCGCCATGCACGACTCCGCCGACGTCCAACTCGATTACATGCTGCGCCGCGCCGCCGCGGAGGATTTCGATTTTGCCGAAGCCTTGACGCACAGCAACATGGGTGCCTATTACGTGCGCCATGGGCTGGCTTGGCGCCGCGATCTGTTCCACGAAAGCTGGCTCGAGTCGGACAATTTCATCCTCGAGCTCGGCGGCGAGCGCGTCGGCCTGCTGCGCCTGACGGTGGAGGACGATTCGCTCCATATTCGCGACGTGCAGGTTGCCGAGGGTTACCGCGGCCATGGTGCGGGCACCTATCTGCTCGACCTTTCCCATCGCTGGGCCAAGTCGCACGGGCTGCGTGAAACGCAGCTGCGCGTGTTCGTGGACAATCCCGCGGCGCGCCTGTACCGGCGCATGGGGTATCGGCTCGCCGGCCCGCGGCTCGCGCAGCTCGGCGCGATCCGGCATATGGTCCGGCCGATTTGAGGCGCGCGAGGGCCGGGGGCGTCTGATCTTTGCTTGCCTCGTTACGGTCTTTCGCGGGCGGCTTCCGCGTCCTGCTCGGTTGCGTCGTGCGCCGCGCCCGCGGGCGTGCCGCGCGCCATGAACGCGCGCGGACTGTCGCCGAACGCGCGCCTGAACATCGCCGAGAACGCGCTCTGGCTCCGGTAGCCGAGCGTATGCGCGATCTGCGCGAGCGGCCGCCCCTGATTGAGCAGCGGGATCGCGCGCGCGAGCAGCGCCTGCTGCCGCCACTGCGTGAAGCTCGCGCCGAGTTCGGCGCTGAACAGCCGCGCGATGGTGCGGCTGCTGGCGCCCGCGCGCGCGGCCCAATATTCGAGCGGCTCGTTGCGGCCCGGATGTGCGAGCACGTCCTCGCACAGCGCGCGCAGGCGTTTTTCGCGCGGCATCGGCACGGCGAGCGGCAGCGGTTCGGCGCCGCGCAGTTCGTCGAGCGCGAGCGCGGTCAGCAGCTGTTCGCGCGCGGCGTCGATACCCTGCGCGTCGAGCGCCACGATCAATTCCTTGAGCAGGCCCGACACTTCGACCACGCGGCACGCGTCGAGCCCCTCGGGCACCACCGATTCGTCGATGTACACGGTGCGTAGATACGCGTCCTCGACGATCGCGACCTCGTGCGTGACGTACGGCGGAATCCAGATCGCGCGCGACGGCGGCACCATCCAGGTGCTGCTGTCCACGGCCACGCGCAGCACCCCGCGCGACGCATAAGCCAGCTGCGCCCACGCGTGCGAGTGGCGCGGCAACTGCAGGCTCGACGGCACGGGGCGCGCGCGCACGCGAATCGGATGCGCGCGCGTCGGCGCGAATTCGAGCGGGATCTCGACGACGTCGAGCGTGCTGGGGTCGATGGGTATACCGGGCATGGCTTGCGTGAACGCGGGTGGCGGCGGCGGAGCGGGCACGGCTAGAGGCAGCGGCTACCGGCGTTGCCTTTAGTGCGCCGCATCCCGATCGGACGCCGCGGTTTTGGCCGATAATACCGCGTCCTCGTCGAACCGGAACCGGAGTCTTCACCATGCAACCCGTCACCACCGATCTTTGCGATGCGAACGAAGCGCGTCTCGCCGCGGGCACGTTGCGCGTGCTCGAACCCGTCTTCCGGCATTTCGGCTGGAACGAGCGTTTCTCCGGGCCCGCCGCGACGCTGAAAATTTTCGAGGACAATACCCTCGTGCGCAGCGCGCTGGAGGAGCCCGGCGCCGGACGCGTGCTCGTGATCGACGGCGGCGGCAGCCGGCGCTGCGCGCTGGTCGGCGGCAATCTGGGCGTGCTCGCGCAGCAGAACGGCTGGGCCGGCATCGTCGTGCACGGCTGCGTGCGCGATACCGAGGAACTCGCGGCCTGCGAGATCGGCGTGATGGCGCTCGCCGCGCATCCGCGCAAGAGCGACAAGCGCGGCGCGGGCCAGCGCGACATCGCGGTCGATCTGCTCGGCACGCGCGTCGAGCTCGGCCATTGGATCTACGCCGACGCCGACGGCGTATTGGTCAGCGACACGCCGCTCCTCTGAGCGCAGCGGCAATACGAGGCGGCGCGGCATGCATCATGTATTCGTGTACGGCACGCTGCGTACCGGCGAGATCAACGATATCGAGGCGGCGGCGCGGCGGCACGGGCTGCCCGCGCCGCGCTGGGTAGCCGGTCTGCTCGCCGCGCCGGGGCGGCTCTACGATTTCGGCCCGTATCCCGGCATGGTCGCGAGCGAAGCCGAGGCGCACGGCAATACGCCGGAGACGCAAGTCTGGGGCGACGTCTATGCGATCGACGCGCGCCTGATACCGGTGCTCGACGACATCGAGGAAATCCACAACGGCCTGTTCCTGAAGCGCGAGATCGCACTCGAACACGAGGGGCGCCGTTACGACTGTTTGTTCTATCCGGTCGGCGCCGATTCGGTCGTGCAATTGCCGCGCATCGAATCGGGCGACTGGATCGGTTACCGGCTCGCGCGCGACGCGGCGCGCGTGGCCTGATCGTTCTGCCGGCAGCGGAAGCAGGGCGGCGCGCGCCCCCCCCGTTCCCCCTCACAATTATTTGTA
>CAUPOD010000435.1:0-2932 GCA_963512745.1 uncultured Burkholderia sp.
GCCTTCGATCCGGCGCTACACGACCGCCTGTTCAACGGCATGGCGCAGCTCGAGCGCAACGCGCGCGATCTGCAGGAAGCGGTGATGTCGATCCGCATGATGCCGATGGACTACGTGTTCAGCCGCTTCCCGCGTCTCGTGCGCGATCTCGCGGCGAAACTCGGCAAGGAAGTCGAACTCGTGACGTTCGGGCAAGCCACCGAACTCGACAAGAGCCTGATCGAACGCATCATCGATCCGCTCACGCACCTCGTGCGCAACAGTCTCGACCACGGCATCGAAACGGTCGACCGCCGGCTCGCGGCGGGCAAGGAGGCGGTCGGCCAGCTCGTGCTGTCGGCCGCGCACGCGGGCGGCAACATCGTGATCGAAGTCAGCGACGACGGCGCGGGCCTGAACCGCGAGCGCATCCTCGCCAAGGCGCACAAGCAGGGCATGCAGATCCCCGACAACATCAGCGACGAAGACGTCTGGAACCTGATCTTCGCGCCGGGCTTCTCGACGGCGGAGACGATCACGGACGTGTCGGGCCGCGGCGTCGGCATGGACGTCGTGAAGCGCAATATCCAGGAGATGGGCGGCCACGTCGAGATCTCGTCGCAGGCCGGGCGCGGCACCACCACGCGCATCATCCTGCCGCTCACGCTCGCGATCCTCGACGGCATGTCGGTCAAGGTCGGCGCGGAGATCTTCATCCTGCCGCTGAGCTGCGTGATGGAGTCGCTGCAGCCGAACGCGGCCGACATCTACACGGTCGGCAACGGCGAGCGTGTCGTGCGCGTGCGCGGCGAGTATCTGCCGCTGGTCGCGCTGCACGAGGCGTTTTCGGTCGGCGATGCGCGTACCGAGCCGACGCAGGGAATCATCACCATCATGCAGAGCGAAGGACGCCGTTTCGCGATGCTCGTCGACGAGCTCGTGGGCCAGCAGCAGGTGGTGGTGAAGAACCTCGAAACCAATTACCGCAAGGTGCACGGCATTTCCGCGGCGACCATTCTCGGCGACGGCAGCGTCGCGCTGATCGTGGACGTGGCGGCGCTGAACCGCAGTCATGTCGCGCCGGGCGTCCATCACGACGCCGTGGCGTTCGAAGCATTCTGATTGATTCTCGCAATCCAACCGATTTGGGGGCTAACGTGTCCGAACTTCAAGCAGTGCAGCCGACGGCTCCGGCCGTCCACCGTCGCGACGCGCAACAGGCCGACGCGACCGGCCAGGAATTCCTGATCTTCACGCTCGGCGACGAGGAATACGGCATCGACATCCTCAAGGTGCAGGAGATCCGCGGCTACGACAACGTCACGCGCATCGCCAATGCGCCGGAGTTCATCAAGGGCGTGATCAACCTGCGCGGCATCATCGTGCCGATCGTCGATATGCGCTTGAAGTTCCATCTGGGCCGCGTCGAATACGACCATCAGACTGTCGTGATCATTCTCAACATCGCGAACCGCGTGGTCGGCATGGTCGTGGACGGGGTGTCCGACGTGCTGACGCTGACGGCCGACCAGATCATGCCCGCGCCCGAATTCGGCTCGACGCTGACGACCGAATACCTGACCGGGCTCGGCACCGTGGACGGCCGCATGCTGATCCTGATGGACATCGAGAAGCTCATGGTGAGCCGCGAGATGGCGCTGATCGACGAATTGGCGACGCAGTAATCCGGCACGCGCAGCGGCAGGCAATACGAGGAGTCGAAGATGTTGCAGAACTGGTCGATCCGGTCCGTGCTGACGGTGGTGGGTGGGGTGCTGGTGGGGGTGACCGCGCTGGTCGGCGGCCTGGGTCTGTTCGCGCTCGGGCATGCGAATAGCGCGATCGATACGATCGCGCACGGCGATTTGCCGGCGATTCACACGCTCGATCTCGCGTCGTCGAATCTGTTGCGCGCGCGCGTTTCGCTCGATCGCTTCAAGACGCTCGCGGAGACCGGCAATTCGGACGAGGCGCAGAAGGTGCTCGACCGCGCGCAGGCGCTCTACGCGCAATCGGCGAAGAGTTGGGAGGCGTTCCAGGGCGCGCCGAAGGAGGGCATCGATGCGGCGTTGCTGAATACGCTGGCGGAGCGTCACGCGGCGCTCACGCAAAACGGCGTCGATCCCGAGTTCGCGGCTGCGCGCGCGGGCGATCTGCCCGCGTATCACGCGATCGCCGATACCAAGATCAGCCCGATGTTCGTCGCGTACGACGCGGCCGCGGCCGACGTGGTGGCCGCCTACGAGAAGCAGGCCGACCTGCGCCAGGCGGGCACGCAGAGCAATATCGCGCTCATGAAGGCGCTGATCGGCGCGGGTATCGCGCTCGCGTTCCTGTTGGTGTTCGCCGTGCGCTTCGCGCTGCGCGGGCTCATCGTGCAGCCGCTCAACGACGCCGTCGCACAGTTCGAGCGCATTGCCGCGGGCGACCTGACGCAGCCCGTGCGTGCGGGCGGCAGCAACGAAATCGGGCGTCTGTACGGCGGCATCAAGCGCATGCAGGAAGCGCTCACGGCGATGGTGCGCGAGGTTTCGCGCGGTGCCGAATCGATCGACCTCGGCGCGAGCGAGATCGCGAGCGGCAATCTCGATCTGTCGCAGCGCACCGAGGAGCAGGCCGCTTCGCTGCAGCAGACCTCGACGAGCATGGCGCACCTGACCAACGCCGTGCGCCAGAACACCGAGAACGCGCGCCAGGCGCGCCAGCTCGCCGTCAACGCGTCCGACATCGCGGCGCGCGGCGGCGCAGTAGTAGGCGAAGTGGTCGAGACCATGAACGGCATCTCGGCCAGCTCGGCCAAGATCGTCGACATCATCGGCACCATCGAGGGCATCGCGTTCCAGACCAACATCCTCGCGCTGAATGCGGCCGTCGAGGCGGCGCGCGCGGGCACGCACGGGCGCGGCTTCGCGGTGGTGGCGTCCGAGCTGCGCGCGCTCGCGCAGCGCAGCGC
>CAUPOD010000436.1:0-2927 GCA_963512745.1 uncultured Burkholderia sp.
TGACGGCCTACGGTAAGCCAGTGCCGTTGCAGGCGGGTATGGCGCTGCAGGCCGACATCCTGCAGGAACGCCGCCGTCTGTACGAATGGGTGCTCGAACCGCTGTACAGCCTCACAGGCAAACTTTGAGACGTTGCGTTCATGTCCATTCTCGATCGGCTTTCATTCGGTATCGGCCGCAAGCTGCCGATGATTCTGCAAACGGAGGCGGCCGAATGCGGGCTCGCCTCGCTCGCGATGATCGCGGGGCAATATGGCCATCACGTCGATCTCGCGACGCTGCGCACTCGCTTTCCGATTTCGCTGAAAGGCATGGGTCTCGGACGGCTGATCGAGATCGCCGGGCGGCTCGATCTCGGAACGCGCGCGCTGAAGCTGGATCTCGATCATTTGAATCAGCTGCGCCTGCCGTGCATCCTGCATTGGAATTTCAATCACTTCGTCGTGTTGAAGGAGGTCAACGGCAAACATGCGGTGATTCACGACCCCGCACAGGGCATACGCAAGCTGACACTCGATGAAGTCTCGCAATCGTTCACGGGCGTCGCGCTCGAATTGTGGCCGGCCAGCGGTTTCAAGCCGCGCGACGCAGTGCCCGCGGTCAAGCTGCGCGCGCTGCTCGGGCCAGTCGCGGGCCTGTCGAAATCGGTCGGCCAGATTCTGCTGCTGTCGCTGGCGCTCGAGGTCTTCACGCTCGTTTCGCCGTTCTTTCTGCAATGGGTGATCGACGAGGTGATCGTCAGCGCGGACCGCGATCTGCTCACGTTGCTCGCGCTCGGCTTCGGTGTGTTGCTGGTCATGCAGCAGGCGACGAGCGCAATCCGGACCTGGGCGCTCATGTATTTCAGTACGACACTGAACGTGCAGTGGCGCGCGAACGTATTTACGCATCTGCTTGCGCTGCCCGTGCGCTATTTCGAGCGCCGTCATCTCGGCGATGTCGTCTCGCGCTTCGGTGCGGTCGATACGATCCAGCAGACGTTGACGACGTCGTTTCTCGGCGGCGCGATCGACGGGCTCATGACCGTGGTGACGCTTGCGATGATGTTCGTCTATAGCTGGAAACTCGCGCTGATCTCGATCGCTGCGATGGCGACGTACGCGCTGATGCGCGCGTTCTGGTATCGGCCGCTGCTGCGCGCGACCGAGGAGCAGATCGTGCACGCGGCCAAGCAGCAGAGCCACTTCCTCGAAACCGTGCGCGGGGTGCGCACCATTAAGCTGTTCAATCGCCAGGCCGAGCGGCGCGGCAGCTGGCTCACGCTGCTTGTCGAGCAAATCAACGCGGGGCTGCACGTGCAGAAGCTGCAGTTGCTGTATCAACAGCTCAATGGTTTGCTGTTCGGCATCGAGGGGCTGCTGATCATCTGGCTCGGTGCGCGGCTCGTGATGGACGGTCAGTTCACCGTCGGCGTGCTGATGGCGTTCATCGCATACAAGGGGCAATTCGACAGCCGCGTGGGCAGCCTGATCGACAAGTACTTCGAGGTCAGGATGCTGCAATTGCAGGGGGAGCGGCTCGCCGACATCGTGTTCACGGCGCCGGAGGCCGACGCGCACGCGCGGCACGTGGCGCCCGAGGCCGAGCGGATCGCCGCGAGCATCGAGATGGACGCGGTGAGCTTCAGTTATGCGGAAGGGGAGCCGCTCGTGCTCGAGCGCGTGTCGATGCGGATCGAGCCGGGCGAATCGGTCGCGATCGTCGGGCCGTCGGGCGGCGGCAAGACCACGCTCGTGAACATTCTGCTCGGCGTGCTGGCGCCCACGCAGGGCGTCGTGCGCGTAGGCGGCATCGAACTCGGGCGGCTCGGACTCGACCGGCTGCGCGAATTGGTCGGCACCGTGCTGCAGGACGACGTGCTGTTCGCGGGTTCGATCGCCGACAACATCTGTTTCTTCGATCCGCACGCGGACCTCGTGTGGATCGTCGAGTGCGCGCGGCTCGCGGCCGTGCACGAAGATATCGAGGCGATGCCGATGGGCTACAACACGCTGGTCGGCGACATGGGCACGGTGTTGTCGGGCGGCCAAAAACAGCGCGTGCTGCTTGCGCGCGCACTCTATAAACGCCCCAAAATTCTCGTGCTGGACGAGGCGACGAGCCATCTCGACATCGAACGCGAACGGCAGGTGAACACGGCCGTCGGCGCGTTGCGCATGACGCGCATCATCGTCGCGCACCGGCCTGAGACGATCGCGTCGGCCGAGCGCGTGGTGGTGTTGGAGGGGGGGCATGTGGTGCTCGACTGCGCGACGTCGGCGGTGGTGTGCGATGCGGCGTCGTTGCACGATGCGTCCGGATGTCCCGATGCTTCGGAGTCCCGGGGTGCTTTTGAGTCGCCTGCTGATTCGGGGCTCCGAGGTGCTTCGAGTTCGCCTGATGCTTCGGCGTCGCCCGAGATGGAGCCGGGCCGATGACGCCGCCTCGGTTTCACGCATGGCAGTTCGTGGCGGCGACCTTGGCCGTTGCCTTGGTTCCGCCCGCATCCGCGCAGATGTTCGATGTGCTCCAGACACGCGGCAGCGTCGCCGTGGCGCCGGCTGCGCCGTTGTTGCACGACGCATCCTGCACGCCCGTGGCCGCCGATCATGCGCTTGAACTGCAAGAGGCCATACTGCAGGCGATCTGCGCGCATCCGCGCGCCGCGCGCGCGTGGGCCAATGCGCGTGCGCAGGCCGCTGCGGTCGGGCTCGTCAAATCCGCGTATCTGCCGCGGCTCAATGCGACGGCCGGGGGGGAGCGCGACACGCTGTCCACGACTTACGATTACAGCGCGATCGGCCTCGGCTCGCACACGCAGGCGCAGGATTCGTCGAGCCGGTACGGCATGCTGAATCTGAGCTGGGTACTTTTCGATTTCGGCAAGCGCAGCGCCGCGCTGCGGCAGGCGCGCGAGCTACTCGCGGTCGCGAATGCCGCGCAGGACG
>CAUPOD010000437.1:0-2923 GCA_963512745.1 uncultured Burkholderia sp.
GATCGTGCGCGTGCACGACGTCGGCGTCACGGTCGATGCTTTGAAGGTTTGGACGGCGGTGCGCGCGGCGGCGTCGCGCGCGGGCCAATAAATAAAGTCAGGAAGGAGAAATCGTATGGTGCGTCGTTATTTCGGAACGGATGGGGTGCGCGGAAAGGTAGGCGAGGCGCCGATCACGCCGGAATTCGTGCTGCGGCTCGGCTATGCCGCGGGCAAGGTGCTGACGGCCGGCCATAGCGGCGGCCAGCGTCCGAACGTGCTGATCGGCAAGGACACGCGCGTGTCGGGCTACATGCTCGAGGCCGCGCTGCAGGCGGGCCTGACGGCCGCGGGCGTGGACGTGCGCCTGGCCGGTCCGATTCCGACGCCGGGCGTCGCCTATCTGACGCGCGCGCTGCGCCTGTCGGCGGGCGTCGTGATCAGCGCGTCGCACAATCCCTACTACGACAACGGCATCAAGTTCTTCTCGGCCGACGGCAACAAGCTGCCCGACGAGACCGAGCGCGAAATCGAGGCATGGCTCGACAAGCCGATGGAATGCGCGCCGTCCGACGGGCTCGGCAAGGCCTGGCGCATCGACGACGCCGCGGGCCGCTACATCGAGTTCTGCAAGAGCACGTTTCCGGCCGAATTCGATCTGCGCGGCTTCAAGCTCGTCGTCGATTGCGCGAACGGCGCCGCGTATCAGGTCGCGCCGCACGTACTGCACGAACTCGGCGCGGAAGTGGTGTCGATCGGCGTCACGCCGAACGGTTTCAACATCAACGAAGGCGTCGGCGCGACGGCTCCCGAAGCCCTCGTGCGCGCCGTGCGCGCCAACCATGCGGATCTCGGCATCGCGCTCGACGGCGACGCGGACCGCGTCGTGATCGTCGATCACACGGGCCGCATCTACAACGGCGACGAGCTGCTCTACGTGCTCGTGCAGGACCGCATCGCCACGCACGGCCAGGTGCCGGGCGCGGTCGGCACGCTGATGTCGAACATGGCCGTGGAAGTCGCGCTGCGCGAGCAGGGCGTCGCGTTCGTGCGCGCCGCGGTGGGGGACCGCTACGTGCTCGAACGCCTGCGCGAACACGGCTGGCAATTGGGTGCGGAGGGCTCGGGCCACATTCTCGCGCTCGACCGCCATACCACCGGCGACGGCGTGATCTCGGCACTGCAGGTACTGGCCGCGCTCAAGCGCAGCGGCAAGACGCTCGCGCAACTGCTGACGGGCATCGAGCTGTTCCCGCAGACGCTGATCAACGTGCGCATGACCGCGGGCGCGGACTGGCAGCGCAACGCAGCGATCCAGGCAGCGATCGCGGCGGCCGAACAGGCGCTCGGCGACACGGGGCGCGTGCTGATTCGCGCGTCGGGCACCGAGCCCGTGCTGCGCGTGATGGTGGAGGCGCGCGAGGCGGCCGACGCGAAGCGGCATGCGGAAAGCATCGCCGATACGGTCAAGCGCGAAACGGCCTGAGCGCAGCCGGCTCCGAGCCGGAACGCATCGTAAGGCGTATTCAAGGCGCGGCATCAGGCCGCGCCTTGTCGTTTCCAGGCGCCGCCGGGTGCTCCAGGCAGAGCGGACGCGGAGCGGGGGACCGAACCTTTCAGAACGTCATGTGACTGACATATGATATTCACGGTTTGTCACGGAAGCGTCACGATTGCCCCCTATTCTCCGCGTTGACGTTTTCCCGCTCACACACCGCTCACACTTCTGGAGGTCCCATGAAACTGATGCAAACCGTCCTGGCTGGCGTTGCCGGCGCGCTCTTCGCCGTTGCGGCACATGCCGACATCACCGGCGCGGGCAGCACCTTCGCGATGCCGATCTACACCAAGTGGGCGGCCGACTATCAGCAAACGGGTGGTTTCAAGGTCAACTATCAAGGCATCGGCTCGTCCGGCGGCTTGAAGCAGATCAATGCCGGCACGGTCGATTTCGCCGGTTCGGACGCGCCGCTCAAGGACGACCAGCTCGTGCAGCAAGGCCTGTTCCAATTCCCGACGGTGGTCGGCGGCGTGGTGCCCGTGATCAACCTGCCGGGCGTGAAGGCCGGCGAACTCGTGCTGACGGGCGAAGTGCTCGGCGACATCTACCTGGGCAAGATCACGAAGTGGAACGATCCGGAAATCGCCAAGCTGAACCCGAAGGTCAAGCTGCCCGATACGGACATCGCCGTGGTGCGCCGCGCCGACGGTTCGGGCACGAGCTTCATCTGGACGAACTACCTGTCGAAGGTCAACCCGACGTGGCAGTCGAAGGTCGGCGAAGGCACGACCGTGAACTGGCCGACGGGTACGGGCGGCAAGGGCAACGACGGCGTCGCCGCGTTCGTGCAGCGTCTGCCGGGCGCGATCGGCTACGTCGAATGGGCCTACGCGAAGAAGAACGCGATGACCTACACTGCTCTGAAGAACGCGGCCGGCACCGTGGTCCTGCCGAAGACGGAAACCTTCAAGGCCGCCGCTGCCGGCGCCGAATGGTCGAAGTCGTTCTACCAGATCCTCACGAACGAGCCGGGCAAGGAAGCATGGCCGGTGGTCGGCGCGACGTTCGTGCTGCTGCACACGAAGGAAACCAAGCCGCAACAAGGCGCGGAAGTCCTGAAGTTCTTCGACTGGTCGTTCAAGAACGGCGAGAAGGCCGCCGACGATCTCGACTACATCTCGCTGCCGCCGGCCGTCGTGCAGGAAATCCGCAAGGCGTGGCTGAAGGTGACGGACGCGTCGGGTAAGCCGGTCGCGCAATAAGCGTTCAGGCGTTCGCTTGACGCCGCAACAGCTGTCATGCCGCCCGGCCCCCGCGTCGGGCGGCAGTATTTATTGTGGTTCCCCTGAGCCCGCGGCGCGCCGCGCGGCGCGCCCCCCCCAAAAAAATTGAGGCGAACAATTCTTATATTTACATAAATAATGCTTAGAAACCGCAGCCCCC
>CAUPOD010000438.1:0-2917 GCA_963512745.1 uncultured Burkholderia sp.
GAACCAGCGGACGTCGTGCCAGACGTCTCGCGTGTTGTGCCATAAGCCGGTCTGGACCATATTCGCTCCGTGGTAAGACCCGGTGCGGGTCGCGCCGGGAGCGGAGCACTATATGGCCATCCCGATAAAACCGGCTTTATCCCAATAAAGGGGCGAGCGCGCGTTCGGCGTCGGTCTTCGACAGCGCCATGCGCTGCGCGAAGTCTTCGAGCTGATCCTGGCCGATCTTGCCGACCGAGAAATAGGTGCTGGCCGGATGCGCGAGATAGAAGCCCGAGACGCTGGCCGCGGGCAGCATCGCGAGCGAGTCGGTCAGGGTCATGCCGATCTCGTGCGCCTGCAGCACCTCGAACATCTCGCGCTTCGGCAGGTGGTCGGGGCACGCCGGGTAGCCGGGCGCGGGGCGGATGCCCTGGTATTGCTCGTCGATCAGCGCGTCGTTGTCGAGCGCCTCGCCGGCCGCGTAGCCCCACAGGTCGCGGCGCACGCGCGCGTGCATGAGTTCGGCGAACGCTTCGGCGAGACGGTCCGCGAGCGCCTTGAGCATGATCGCGCTGTAGTCGTCGTGCGCGGCTTCGAACTGCGCTTCCCGGGCGTTGACGCCGAGGCCGGCCGTCACGGCGAACAGGCCGATGTAATCGGCCTTGCCCGACGACTTCGGCGCGATGAAGTCCGCGAGCGAGCGGTTCGGGCGCATCACGCCGTCCACCACGGGGCGCACGCTCTGCTGGCGCAGGTTGCGCCATGTCATCAGCACTTCGGTGCGCGATTCGTCGGCGTAGATTTCGATGTCGTCGTCGTTCACGGTGTTCGCGGGGAACAGTCCGAGCACGCCGTTGGCCGCAAGCCAGCGGCCCTGGATCAGGCGTTCGAGCATCGCTTTGCCGTCCGCGAACACGCGGCGCGCGGAATCGCCGACGATCTCGTCGTCGAGGATCGCGGGGTACGGGCCGGCCAGGTCCCAGGTCTGGAAGAACGGGCCCCAGTCGATGTATTGCGCGAGTTCGTTGAGGTCGTAGTTCTTGAACACGCGACGGCCGATGAATTTGGGTTTCGGCGGCGTGTAGGCGTCCCAGTCGATCGGCGTCTTGTTCGCGCGCGCCTCGGCGAGCGTGACGAGCGGCTGCGCCTTCTTGTTCGCATGCAGCTCGCGCACGCGCGCGTAGTCGCGGCGCAGTTCGTCGAGATACTTCGCCGCGCCGTCCTCGGACAGCAGGCTCGACGCGACCGACACCGAGCGCGACGCATCGGGCACGTACACGACCGCGTCTTCGTAATGCGGCGCGATCTTGACCGCCGTGTGCACGCGCGAGGTGGTCGCGCCGCCGATCAGGAGCGGCGTCTGCTTGTCGCGGAAGTATGCGTCGCGCTGCATTTCGGCGGCGACGTAGGCCATCTCTTCGAGGCTCGGCGTGATCAGGCCGGACAGGCCGATGATGTCCGCGCCCTCGGCCTTCGCCTTGTCGAGGATCTCGTTGCACGGGACCATCACGCCCATGTTGACCACTTCGAAGTTATTGCACTGAAGCACCACCGAGACGATGTTCTTGCCGATGTCGTGCACGTCGCCCTTGACGGTCGCGATCACGATCTTGCCTTTCGCGCGCACGTCGCCGCCGGCCTCCGCGAGCTGGCGCTTCTCTTCCTCGATGAACGGGATCAGATGCGCGACGGCCTGCTTCATCACGCGCGCCGATTTCACGACCTGCGGCAGGAACATCTTGCCCTGGCCGAACAGGTCGCCGACCACGTTCATGCCGTCCATCAGCGGCCCTTCGATCACGTTGATCGGGCGGCCGCCCTCGGCCGCGATCTTGGCGCGCGCCTCTTCCGTATCCTCGACGATGAACGTCGTGATGCCATGCACGAGCGCATGCGCGAGCCGCTTCTCGACGGGCTGCTGGCGCCATTCGAGGTTCTCTTCCTTCTTGGCCGCGCCGGTCTTGAACTTGTCGGCGACTTCGAGCAGGCGGTCGGTGGCGTCGTCGCGGCGGTTCAGGATCACGTCCTCGACGCGCTCGCGCAGCTCCGGATCGAGCTCGGCATAGACGCCGAGCTGCCCTGCGTTGACGATGCCCATGTCCATGCCGGCCTGGATCGCGTGATACAGGAACACGGTATGGATCGCCTCGCGCACGGGGTCGTTGCCGCGGAACGAGAACGACACGTTCGACACGCCGCCGCTGATCTTCGCGTACGGCAAGTGCTGCTTGATCCAGCGCGTCGCCTCGATGAAGTCGACCGCGTAGTTGTTGTGCTCCTCGATGCCCGTGGCGACCGCGAAGATGTTCGGATCGAAGATGATGTCCTCGGGCGGGAAGCCCACCTCATTGACGAGGATGTCGTAAGAGCGCTTGCAGATCTCGGTCTTGCGCTGATACGTGTCGGCCTGCCCCGTCTCGTCGAACGCCATCACGACCGCGGCCGCGCCGTAGCGGCGGATCAGGCGCGCGTGATGGCGGAACGCGTCCTCGCCTTCCTTGAGCGAGATCGAGTTCACGATCGCCTTGCCTTGCACGCACTTGAGGCCCGCTTCGATCACGTCCCACTTCGACGAATCGATCATGATCGGCACGCGCGCGATGTCGGGCTCGGACGCGATCAGGTTCAGGAAGCGCACCATGGCCGCGCGCGAATCGAGCATCGCCTCGTCCATGTTGATGTCGATCACCTGCGCGCCGTTCTCGACCTGCTGGCGCGCGACGGCGAGCGCTTCGTCGAACTGGTCGTTCAGGATCATGCGCGCGAACGCCTTCGAGCCCGTGACGTTGGTGCGTTCGCCAACGTTGATGAACAGGGTGCCGGACGTGACGTTGAACGGTTCGAGGCCGGCGAGGCGCATCGTGTGATCGGTCATTGCGGTGCGTGGTATGGGGTGCATGGTGGGTGCCGGCGCCCCGCGCGGGGGCTGCCGGCG
>CAUPOD010000439.1:0-2900 GCA_963512745.1 uncultured Burkholderia sp.
GTTCCAGGGCACCCTGGCCGAAGGGCTAACGTGGCTCGAGGCCGATCCGAACCGGCAGCGCGGCGAGTTCGCGCTCGTAGTGGAAGGCGCGCCGCAGACGGACCCCGACGACGCCGCGCCCGACGCGCACGATGCGCTGCTGCACACACTGCTGGAGGAAATGCCCGTCAAGAGCGCGGCCAAGCTCGCGGCGGCGCTGACGGGCGCGTCGCGCAACGCGCTCTACGCGCGCGCGCTGCAGCTGAAAGAAGCGAAAGAGGACGGCAGCGAATAGGCGCCGCGCCGCGCGCAGAAAAAATCCCCGCGTTGCGCATGGCAAGGCGGGGATCGAGAGGCGGGGCTAGCTAAGCCGCACCGCCGGATTTACTTGGGTGCGGGTGCGTTCGACGAATCGGACGCGAGCGTTTCGGCGCGCGCATCGCGCGCTTCCTGCGCCGTCAACCCTTGAATCTTTACGCGGGCGATACCGGCGCGCACGACGCCGATGACCTTGGCGGCCGCATACGACAGATCGAGCACGCGGTTATGCGCGAACGGCCCGCGGTCGTTGACCTTGACGATCACCGATTTGCCGTTGGTCTGATTCGTCACTCGCAAATAAGACCCGAGCGGCAGCGTGCGGTGCGCGGCGGTGAGCGCGTTCATGTCGAAACGCTCGCCGTCGGCGGTGCGGCGGCCGTGGAAATCGTGGCCGTACCACGAGGCGCGCCCTTCCTGCGAGAACGCGGACGCGTCGCGCGCCTTGAACGTAGCGCTGGTCATGCGCGCGGGCGCGTCGGCGCTGTCGGCGCCGTTCGCGGCGTCCGTTTGATCCTGATTCGACTTAGCCAAGCCGAACGGCGTGGTCAACGCCGACAGCAGCGAATTGTCGTAATTGGCCTGACGATGATGCAGGCCTTGGTCGTCGGCAGCGCTCAGGCTGCCGTTCATGGCACTGACCGCTTGGGTTTGGGCTGTTGTCTGATACGACTGCGCCTGAGCTTGAGCCGACCGGTTGTCCGGATCGCCCTTCGCTGCGGCGGCCGCGGCGTGCAGGCCTAAGCTGCCGCACAGAACCACTATCCCGAGCCATTTCGATGAGTGAAGCTTCATCGATTTGTACCTCCCGATGCGAGTCGTCTCGAAACCGACACTCGCTTTCCGGACGGAAAAGATCACCGACGCTTTCGTCTGGCCAACGAAAGTCGATGCCTTGGTGCGGCATATGGCAGCCGCTCCCGTCCTGATTAGTTTTCACGTCTGGCGTACCCTGTCCCCGGCAGTTTGACCAGACCCCAAATGCCACCTTCGAACCGGAACGTCCGGTTCGCGCGAGCCAAAGCCCACGGGAACGGCAGCACTGGCCTCATCCGGCGGCGCGGCAGCTGGGCCGCGGCGGGCGCGTTGCGCCCGGCCGGACAAGACGTGAGCACCCAAATTTTCGGTGCCGAAATGCACCGCCGGCATGCCGGCGGCTCTTGCAATGACTGCGTTCATCACCCCAAAAAGCGGAGGGAACGCCTATGTAGACGGCATGGTCTCCCATGCACATTGGGCCGCATTATACCCAAATCAATTACACTGTCCCGAAAACGCCACGGTTCGGCCATTTATTTTCTCTATAGATGTAACGAACGGCATTTACTTCCCTGATTCCGACGCAGCCGCGCCGCGGCCAGTACAATCGCCTTTTTGACCGGGGAACGCCCATGAACGTCACGCTGATTCCCGTCACCCCGTTCCAGCAGAACTGCTCGCTGCTCGTCGACGAGAAGACGGGCCGCGCCGCCGTGGTCGATCCGGGCGGCGATCTCGAACGCATCGAACAGGAAATCGCGAAGCGCGGCGTCACGCTCGAAAAAGTGCTGCTCACGCATGGCCACGTCGATCACTGCGCGGGCGCGAAGACGCTCGCCGACAAGTACGGCGTGCCGATCGAGGGGCCGCACAAGGACGAACAATTCTGGCTCGATCTGCTGCCGACGCAAAGCGAGCGCTTCGGCTTTCCGGCCGCGCAAGCCTTCGATCCGGACCGCTGGCTCGACGACGGCGACACGGTCACGGTCGGCGACGAAACCTTCGAGGTCTATCACACCCCGGGCCACACGCCCGGCCACGTGGTGTTCTTCAACCGTGCGAACCGCTTCGCGCTCGTCGGCGACGTGCTGTTCGCCGGCTCGATCGGCCGCACCGATTTTCCGCGCGGCAATCACGAGCAACTGCTGCGCTCGATCCGCGAGAAACTCTTCCCGCTCGGCGACGACGTGACGTTCGTGCCCGGCCACGGCCCGGTGTCGACGTTCGGCGAAGAGCGCCGCACCAACCCCTTCGTCGCAGGGCAGGCGGGATGAGCCAAGAGATCTACGTCAGCACCGACGTCGAGGCGGACGGCCCGATCCCGGGCCCGCATTCGATGCTGAGTTTCGCGTCGGCCGCCTATACCGAAGACAAGCAATTGATCGCCACGTTCTCGGCCAACCTGGAGACGCTGCCGGGCGCGCACGCGCATCCGGTGCAGGAAGCCTGGTGGCGGACGCAGCCCGACGCGTGGGCCGCGTGCCGCAAGGACCTGCAGCTCCCCGAGGAAGCGCTCAAGCACTATGTGGAATGGGTCGAGGCGCTACCGGGCAAGCCCGTGTTCGTCGCGATGCCCGCGGGCTTCGACTTCACGTATATGTTCTGGTACATGATGCGCTTCGTGGGGCGCTGTCCGTTCTCGTGGTCGGCGCTCGACATCAAGACGCTCGCGTTCGCGATGACGGGCCTGCCCTATCGCCGCGCGATCAAGCCGCGCTTCCCGAAGCGCTGGTTCGACGACCATCCGCACACGCACGTCGCGCTCGACGACGCGATCGAGCAAGGCGCGCTGTTCTGCAACATGCTGGCCGACTTGCGCGCCCAGCAGGCGTTGCTCGCGGCGC
>CAUPOD010000440.1:0-2900 GCA_963512745.1 uncultured Burkholderia sp.
GCCGGGCAAGGAAGTCCAGTACGGCGGTATCGCCGGCGTCGGCGTGATTCCGGACACGACGTTCCGCTTCTTCCCGTTCCTCGCGTTCACGTCGCTCGATACGAGCCCGGCCGCGGTAGCCAATTCTTCGCCGTTCACGCAACTCGGCGTCGGCCTGGTTCTGACGCAGAACGAAGCCGTGGTGCCGATCAACGCCAAAGTCACGTTCAAGGCGGACGGCTCGTACACGAAGTGCGACACGACCGGCCAATACGCGGGCCAGTGCCGCCAGCCCGGCGACAACTGGGTGCAGGATCCGAGCGGCAGCGGCGCATTCTTCTCCCACCACTATCAAGGCCAGGTCAAGCCGACCGCTGCCGCCACGCCGCAAGGCAGCGCCATCATGCTGCTCGGCAAGCTGCGCGGCGTGGACGTGCCGGTCGTGGTGCGCCTGGGCGCCGTGAATACCAGCCTGCTCAACCTCGTGGTGGACGACGAGGTCGGCATCTCGACGATGGGTCCGCAGCAGACGATCGCGCAAGGTGCCGTCAACGGCGAGTACATCTCGATCGACGATGCAAACGCCCAGAACGGCAAGGACAACCAGTTCAATTACCGCGCGCTGCTCCTGAGCGGCACGCAAGCCACGCTGATCGATCCGTTCAACGCCTCCAACGCCGCGACCGCGACGGGCCTGAACGTCAGCTATGCGCAATCGACGCCCGGCGTGCTCACCACGACGCCGCAAGGCTCGACGAGTTCGACGCCGAACGGTTCGCTGGTGTTCACGGGCGGCGTGGTGAGTTACCTCGATCAGTCCACGTCGCCGCCGTACTACACGGCCGGCGCGTTCGTGCAGTAAGCGGCCAGCGGGGGGGACATCGAGATGCACAAGAAAATCGTCCGCTTGGCGGCGGCGAGCGCCGCCGTACTCGCGCCGCTCGCCGCCCATGCCCAGAGCGCCGGCAGCAACGTGCTGACGCTGGGCTGGCTGCACGTCGCACCACAGCAGAGCAGCACGCCGCTCACCGACGACATCACGCCGGCACCCGTCGACAAGGCGTTGAGCCTGCCGACGCGATTCACGTCGGCGGGCACGAGCCTGCACGTGAGCAACACGGATACGGTGGGCCTGACGTCGAGCCACTTCCTGACCGATCACATCGCCGCCACGGTGATCGGCGGGATCCCGCCGCTGTTGTCGATCCGCGGCAACGGCTGGGTGATTCCGCCGGGCCCGGGCGGCACGCTCGGCAAGCTCAATCTCGGCGAGCCGGCCTTCAATCCGATCATCAAGAGTGCGCGCGCGTGGACGCCGGCGCTGGTGTTCCAGTACTACTTCCTGGATCCCGACGCCAAGATCCGGCCGTTCGTGGGCGCGGGCGTGTCGTATGCGTGGTTCAGCGACATCCAGCTGAGCAACAACGCGATCGCCGCGATCCGCAACGCGCTCGGCGCGCCGCTCGCCGCGGCCGCCGGCAAACCGGGCCAGACCCAGCTGCAAGTCAAGGCCAGCACGTCCTGGTCGCCGGTCGCCAACGCAGGCGTGATCTACAAGTTCTCGCCGTCGCTCGGCGTGACGGCGTCGGTCACCTACCTTCCGCTCAAGACGACTTCGGTGCTCTATGTGAAGGCGCGCGACGGCAGCATGCTCGCGCAGGCCAAGTCGAAGGTGTCGGTCGACCCGATCATCACCTACGTGGGCATGACCTA
The DNA here is from genome assembly GCA_963512745.1 of uncultured Burkholderia sp. Taxonomy (GTDB): domain Bacteria; phylum Pseudomonadota; class Gammaproteobacteria; order Burkholderiales; family Burkholderiaceae; genus Burkholderia. The sequence goes on from CAUPOD010000440.1 coordinate 1,693, forward strand.
CACGTTCTGAGCGCCGGGACGCGTTGCGAGGACAGGAAGGGCCCGCTGCACGCGAACGACGGGCGAAAAAAAACCCGCCAAGCTGGCGGGTTGAATCCATATCAGAGGAGACATGGAGGAGACAGTTCCTAATATACCCACGTTTCTGTCGCAACGCAACAATCTATTTCGGGAAATCGGTATTTTCCCTGGTGGGTTTACTCTAATACGCGTGGACCGGCTCAGTGACGCACCAGCGCCATTGCCGCGCCGAACCCGACGAACACCCCGCCCGTCAAGCGATTGAACGCGCGCGCCACGCTGGCGCGCTTGAGCGCGACGCCGATACGGCGCCTGCAAACGGCATAGACGGCATACCAGCCGATTTCGATCACCGCGAACGTGGCGACCAGAATGCCGAACTGCGGCAGCACGGGCTTGGCGGCGTCGATGAACTGCGGAAGCAGCGCCGCGGCGAACAGAATCGCCTTCGGGTTACTGCTCGCGACCAGAAAACCGCTACGGAACAAACCGGCCGCCGGCATGGCCGCGCCGGCCCCCTGGGGAACGCCCGGCGCGGCGCCCGCGGTTTCTCCGGCGCCCGGCGCGTCGCCGACTTCGGCGCGCCACGCTTTGACCCCTAGATAAAACAGATAGGCGGCGCCCGCGAAACGCAGCGCGTCGAACATCGCGGGCCACGCCTTCAGGAACACGCCGAGTCCCGCCGCGGACACCGACAGCATCAGGATCAGCGCGCTCAGGCAGCCGGCCATCGTGGCCGTGGCGCGCCGCAGCCCGTGACGCGCGCCGTGCGTCATCACGAGCAGCATGTTGGGGCCCGGAATCGCGCTGATCACGAATACCGTCGCCGCGTACAACCACCAGGTGTGCAGACTCATAGGGTTCTCGCCGGGATAAATATCACCTGCGATTATGCCGCCAAAATCGGGACGACAGGCCGGCCGCGGCGCGGGAGCGCCGATGGCGAATCTGCAGGCGGTCACGGCGCTCCTATAAACTCGGCCCGTTGTCTGCCGACCGAGGAACTCTCATGCCGAACCTTCACCCCGCCCTGACCTACGCGCTGCTCGCCGCATGCCTGACCGCCGCAGGCGGATGCGCGGGGCCGTCGCCCGGCACGCGCGCCGCCGCGCAAGGCGGCAACGGCAACACGCCGCTGATCTACCTCGCGTCGCGCCAGTCGCCGGGCGCGCTCGAGAGCTGCCTGC
>CAUPOD010000441.1:0-2890 GCA_963512745.1 uncultured Burkholderia sp.
AGGGCATCACCAAGGAAATCATGCAGGTCGCACTGGCGCAAGCCAAGGAAGGCCGCATGCACATCCTCGGCAAGATGAAGGAAGCCGTGGCCGGCGTGAACACGCAGATGTCGGAATTCGCGCCGCGCATGGTCACGATCAAGATCAACCCGGAAAAGATCCGCGACGTGATCGGCAAGGGCGGCTCGGTGATCCGCGCGCTGACCGAAGAAACCGGCACGACGATCGACATCTCGGACGACGGCGTCGTGACGATCGCGAGCCCGTCGCTCGAGGGCATCGCCGCAGCCAAGAAGCGTATCGAAGACCTGACGGTCGAAGTGGAAGTGGGCCAGGTCTACGAAGGCCAGGTCCTCAAGCTGCTCGACTTCGGCGCGATCGTGAACCTGCTGCCGGGCAAGGATGGTCTGCTGCACATCTCGGAAATCGTCAACGAGCGTGTCAAGGACATCAACGACTACCTGAAGGAAGGCCAGACCGTTAAGGTCAAGGTCATCCAGACGGACGAGAAGGGCCGTGTGCGTCTGTCGGCCAAGGCGCTGCTGAACGAAGCAGCCGCCGCCGCGCCGGAAGGCGCGCCGCAGGAGTAAGCGGAACCCAGGAACGGCCGGTGCGTGAGCGCCGGCCGTTTTTTTGTGAGGGGTAACGGGTTTGTGCCGTGCGCGGTCCAAACCCGTTAGGTCTTTCGGGAGGCAACCATGCAAGCGATCGAGATCAGCGAGTTCGGTGGACCGGAGGTGCTGAAGTTGACGGAGCGGGGCCGTCCCGAGCCCGGGCGCGGCGAGGTGCTCATCAAGGTGCGCGCGTCGGGCGTGAACCGGCCCGACGTCCTGCAGCGCAAAGGGTCGTATGCGCCGCCGCCGGGCGCGTCGCCGCTGCCCGGGCTCGAGGTCGCGGGCGAGATCGTCGGCGGCGACTGCTCGGCGTCCGCGGCCAACCCGTTCGGCCTCGAGCTCGGCGATCGCGTCTGCGCGCTGCTCACGGGCGGCGGCTATGCCGAGTACGTGACCGCGCCGATCGCGCAGTGTCTGCCGGTGCCGAAGGGGTTCTCCGATATCGAGGCCGCTGCGCTGCCCGAGACGTTCTTCACGGTCTGGAGCAACGTGTTCGAGCGCGGGCTGCTCGGCGCGGGCGAGGGCGGCGCGCAGGAAACGCTGCTTGTGCAGGGCGGCTCGAGCGGCATCGGTGTGGTTGCAATCCAGCTTGCGCATGCGCTCGGCCACCGCGTGTTCGCGACCGCGGGCACCGACGAGAAATGCCGCGCGTGCGAGGCGCTCGGCGCCGAACGCGCGATCAACTACCGCACCGAGGATTTCGTCGACGTGGTGAAGTCGCTCACGCACGATCGCGGCGTGGACGTGATTCTCGACATGGTGGCGGGCACCTACGTGCCGCGCGAACTGCTCGCGCTCGCCGACGGCGGCCGCCTCGTGATCATCGCGCTGCTCGGCGGCGCGAAGGCCGAGCTGAATCTAAACGAGATTCTGCGCCGCCGTTTGACCGTCACGGGCTCGACGCTGCGCGGACGTGCCGTGTCGTTCAAGGCGCGTCTCGCGGCGGAGCTGCACGAGAAAGTCTGGCCGCTGCTCGAGGCGGGGCGCGTCAAGCCTGTCATCTACCGCGTGCTGCCGGCCGCGCAGGCGGCCGACGCGCATGCGCTGATGGAGAGCAGCGAGCACACGGGCAAGATCATGCTCGATTGGGGCGGCGCCTGAATGCGCGGCCCGGCGCCGCCGCGTTGAGCGCCGTGGCCGGTTCGAGGGTCTGGAGCCGCGGCCGCGTTTGTTCGGCGGCCGGTTTGACCGGGACGACGGTCGCACAGTAAAATCGCGGGTTGATTTCCTGTTGCGGGCGTTTCCCGTGGCGGGCATTCTCGGTGATGCGGCGGTTCGGCATCGGCGGGAAGAGCGGGCAACCGCGGATAAACGATGCAACTGCGGCACGCGCCGATTGGCGCTCACCAGCACGCGCGCAAACGGAGGCGGAGATGGCTAGGCAGAAACGGGTGATCGGCAATTGGAAGATGCATGGCCGGCTGACGGCTAACGCATCGCTGTTGCAAGGCATTGCGCAGGGCGTATCGGCGGTACCGGCCGAGGTGGCCGTGGCCGTCTGCGTACCGTTCCCGTATCTGGCCCAGACGCAGTCGCTGCTGCAAGGCGGCCGCATTGCGTGGGGCGCGCAGGATGTTTCCGCGCACGAGTCCGGCGCGTACACCGGCGAGGTCGCTGCCGCGATGCTCGGCGATTTCGGCAGTGCCTACGTGCTCGTGGGCCACTCCGAGCGCCGCGCGTATCACGGCGAGACCGACGCGGTGATCGCGGCCAAGACGCGCCGCGCGCTGGAAGCCGGTCTGACGCCCGTGGTCTGCGTCGGCGAAACGCTCGAGCAGCGCGAAGCGGGCGACACCGAGCGCGTGGTCGGCACGCAGTTGGACGCGGTGCTGGCCGAGCTGTCGGCGGAAGAGGCCGCGCGTATCGTGGTCGCTTACGAGCCGGTTTGGGCGATCGGCACGGGCAAGTCCGCGGCCGCGTCCGACGCGCAAAGCGTGCATGCGTTTCTGCGCGCGCGCCTGGCGGCGAAGGGCGTACCGCAGGTGGCGCTGCTGTACGGCGGCAGCGTCAAGCCCGAGAATGCGGCCGAACTGTTCGCGCAAGCCGATATCGACGGCGGCTTGATCGGCGGTGCGGCCTTGAAGAGCGAAGATTTCCTCGCGATCTGCCGCGCGGCCCAATAACTTGTGGTCAGCGGCAAAGTGTCGCGTTTCGAGCGGCGTGGAAGCCGTTCAACCCCTTACTAGGTGAGTCTGATGTCTTATTTGAAAGTCTTGGTTATCGTGATCCAGTTGCTGTCGGCGAGCACGTTGAGCGCCTCCAGCGTCGGCCGCACC
>CAUPOD010000442.1:0-2879 GCA_963512745.1 uncultured Burkholderia sp.
AGGTGGTGCCCGACGTGAAATAAAGCAGCAGCGGATCCGTTGCCCGGGTCGGGCCGTCCGGCTCGAACGCCGCGCTCGCCCGGTACGCTTGGCTCAAGTCGATCCATCCCGCGGGGGTCGATGCGGCCCCGACCGCGAAACGCGTCACGCGGCCGGCTAGCGCGTCGAACTTGCCGAGTTCCATCGCATCCGCCACCACGCAGTCCGCCTGTGCCGCATCCACGCGCTCGCGCACGTCGTCCGCCGACAGCTGGGTGGTCGCGGGCAGCACGATCGCGCCGAGCTTCATCGCGGCGAGCATCACGTCCCACAGCTCGACCCGGTTCGGCAGCATCAGCAGCACCCGGTCGCCGCGCGCGACGCCTTGCGCGCGCAGGAAATTCGCCATGCACGACGAGCGCTCGGACATTTGCGCGAACGTGTACCGCGTGCAGTCGGCAGTCTTATCGTCGACGATCCACAGCGCGGGTTCGTGATTGCCGTGCGCCATCACGTCGAAATAATCGAGCGCCCAATTGAAGGTGTCGAGCCGGGGCCACGCGAATTCGCGGTATGCGCGGTCGTAGTCGGTGCGCAGGCGCTGCAGCAGATCGCGGGCATCCAGAAATGCCTGCGCGGCAGGAGTGAACCGCTTCATCGTTTGTCTCCATTGTCCTCGAGCGCCGCATACAACGCCGAGCATCTTGTCGGGAGCCAGTATATTTATTTGAATTTGCATGTCATATAGACGAAATCACCCATCCGATGTGCAAGTACACACAAGCCGGATACCGTTCGCCTGACTCGAAAAATTTTGTCGAGTGGTAGCCTAACCGGCCCACGGCCCACGACATCGAAGCGAGAGACAGTGAAAGACCCCGCCATGCCCCGATACGCCCCCGCCGCCGCGCAGGCAATCTTCGACGCGCCTGCCGTCGCTTCGCTCCGCAGCGATCTCGCCCTCTCCCTGCGCGCAGCCGCGCATTTCGGTCTCGGCGAAGGGGTATGCAACCACTTCAGCGTGGCGCTGCCCGGCCAGGACGACCTGTTCCTGCTGAATCCGCGCGGCTTGATGTGGAGCGAAGTGTCGGCCGACGACATCGTCGTGGTCGACGGACTCGGCCACGCGATTGCCGGCCGGCATGAAGTGGAACCGACCGCGATGTTCATCCACGCGGCCATTCACCGCATCGCCCGCAAGGCGTGCGTCATGCATACGCATATGCCGCATGCGACGGCCCTCACGCTCATCGAAGATGGCGCTCTGAACACCGCGCTCTCGCAAAACGCCATGCGCTTCCACGGTCGCGTCGCCATCGATCCAAACTACAACGGCTTGGCACTGGATCACCGGGAAGGCGAACGCATCGCCAGGGCCTTGGACGGCAAGGACATCGGCTTTCTGAGCAATCACGGCGTCGTCGTGTGCGGAGATCGCGTGGACTACGCGTTCGACGACCTTTACTACCTCGAGCGCGCGTGCGAAGCCCAGGTCATCGCCCTCTCGACCGGCAAGCCGCTGCGGCCCGTGCAGCGCGAGCTCGCCGAGCGCGTCGCCGCGCAAGTTCAGGGGGAACGCCGCCAGTCCGAATTGTTCTTCGAGGCATTGCGGCGGATGCTGCCGCGCTGATTACGCCGACATCCGCTGCAGCGGAGAAATTGCGCGCGGGATCGGCTCGGAGGGTCCATCTTTCTCGGCCCCGGGCGGTCACTCCGCGGACCCGCTACCCCCCGACTGCCTCCTCGCGCATGCGGCGGGCTTCGTCGCGCAGGAACTGCTGGTAGTCGTCCAGATCGCCGTCGAAGGGTTCGACGCCCCCCTTGGTGACGAGCCAGAACTCGTCGCATACCGCGCGCAGCAGCGACCGGTCGTGACTGACCAGCATCACCGTGCCTTCGAATTCGTTGAGCGCGATGCCCAGCGCTTCGCGCGTGGCGAGGTCGAGGTGGTTGGTCGGCTCGTCGAGCAGCAGCAGATTGGGACGCTGCCACACGATCATGCACAGCACGAGCCGCGCCTTTTCGCCGCCGCTCATCGTGCCGACCGCCTGATGGACCATGTCGCCGCTGAAGTTGAAGGTGCCGAGGAAAGTGCGCAGCGATTGTTCGGTGCCGCTCTGCCCCGGGGCCCGCATGTGCGCCGGCGTGTCCTTGGCAAGGCGGATCATGTGTTCGAGCGGCGTGTCGAGCGGACGCAGCACGTCGAGTTCCTGCTGTGCGAAATAGCCGATGTTCAGGCCCTTGCCTTCGCTGATTTCGCCGGTAATCGGCGCCAGCGCGTGCGCTACCGTCTTCACCAGCGTGGACTTGCCTTGGCCGTTGGCGCCGAGAATGCCGATGCGCTGCCCGGCCAGCACGGACCGGTTGATGCCGCGCACGATGACCGTCGGCGGCGTGCCCGGCGGCGCATCGGCCGGCGCCGCGTAGCCGAAGCTCGCGTCGAGCATCGATAACAACGGGTTCGGAACGTTGAGCGGCTCCTTGAACTCGAAGCTGAACTCCGCGTCGGCCAGCACCGGAGCGATCTTCTCCATGCGTTCGAGCGCCTTGACCCGGCTCTGCGCCTGCTTCGCCTTCGAGGCCTTGGCCTTGAAACGGTCGATGAACTTCTGCAGGTGGGCGATCTTGTCCGCCTGCTTGGCCATCGCGGCCTGCTGCAACTCCAGCTGCTCGGCGCGCATCTCCTCGAACTTGCTGTAGTTGCCGCCGTAACGCACGAGCTTGGCGTTGTCGACGTGCACCGTCACCTGCGTCACCGCGTCGAGGAATTCGCGATCGTGGCTGATCACGACCAAGGTTCCCGGATAGCGCTTGAGCCACGCTTCCAGCCAGACCAGCGCATCGAGGTCGAGGTGGTTGGTCGGCTCGTCGAGCAGCAGCAAATCGGACGGGCACATGAG
>CAUPOD010000443.1:0-2877 GCA_963512745.1 uncultured Burkholderia sp.
GGCGCGCCGCGAGCCGGTCGAGCTCGGCCAGCTCGCCTTGCAGGTCGAGGTCCGGATAGGCGTCCTGCGCGAGCGCGAGGGCCGCCTCGGTTACGGGTAACTCGTCATCGTCGGCCACCAGCGCGCCGAAATAAGCGAGCACCGGGGTCGTCGTTTCGATCATTTTGTGCGCCGCCTGAAATACGCGTATTTGAATCCCATCAGCGCAAGCATACCGAAGTACAGCGCAGCGAACACGATCAAGCATGCGAGCATGAGCGCCATGCGTTCGAGCGGCACCGCGCGCATCGCGGTCCAGTCGAAGCTGACCGCGGCCCAGCGCATCACGCCCGCGAGCACGAACGACGCGCCCGTCAACTGCGCCGCGAAGCGCAGCCAGCCCGGCGACGGATGGAAGATTCCGCGCCGGCGCAGCCCGACGAACAACAGCAGCGAATTAAGACAGGCGCCGACGCCGATACTCAATGTCAAACCTGCGGGCCCGAGCAGCGGCACGAACACGTAGTTCGACAACTGCGTGACCACGAGCACGCCGATCGCGATCTTGACGGGCGTCTTGATGTCCTGCTTCGCATAGAAACCGGGCGCCAGGATCTTGATCATGATGATGCCGACGAGGCCCACGCCGTACGCGGCCAGCGCGCGCGCCACCATCGTCACGGTATGCGCGTCGAACTTGCCGTAATTGAAGAGCGTGGCCGTCAGCGGCTCGGCGAACACGAGCAGCCCGAGCGCGCTCGGCGCGGCGAGCAGGAACGTGACGCGTAGGCCCCAGTCGAGCAGCGCCGAATACTCGGTCGCGTCGGCATCGACGTGCGCCTTCGACAGGCTCGGCAGCAGGATCGTGCCGAGCGCGACGCCGAGCAGCGCGGTCGGGAACTCCATGAGGCGGTCGGCGTAGTTGATCCACGACACGGCGACCTGCCCGAGGCGCGATGCGATGTTGGTGTTGATGATCAGGCTCAGCTGCGCGACCGACACGGCGAACGTGGCCGGCACCATCTTCGCGAGCACGCGCTTGACGCCCGGATGGCGCAGCGCGCGCAGCGGGTTCAAGCCGATCAGCGGCACCATGTCGATCTTCTTGAGGCCCGGCAGCTGCACGATCAGCTGCAGCACGCCGCCCGCGATCACGGCGCCCGCGAGCGCATAGACGGGCACGCGCAGGTGCGGCGCGACGAGCCACGCGGCCGCGATGAACGAGACGTTCAGCATGACCGGCGCGAACGCGGGCAGCGAGAAATTCTTGTAGGTGTTGAGGACGCCCGAGGCCAGTGTCGTCATCGAGATGAACACGATGTACGGGAACATGATGCGCGTCATCATCACGGCGAGCGGGAACGCCTGGCCGTCGCTGCGCAGGCCGCCCGCCACCGCGTAGACGACCCACGACGCACCGAGAATGCCGACCACCGACAGGACGGTCAGCGCCCAGGCCAGCACCGTGGACATCGCATCGACGAGCGCCTTGGTCGCGTCGTGGCCCTGCAGGTTCTTGAATTCGGCGAGGATCGGCACGAATGCCTGCGAAAACGCGCCCTCGGCCGACAGGCGGCGCAGCAGATTCGGGATACGGAACGCGACGTAGAATGCGTCCGTGTATAAGCTCGCCCCGAAAGCTCGGGCGATCAGCGTTTCGCGGATCAGGCCGGTCACGCGCGACAGCAGCGTGAAGCCGCTGACCGTCAACAGGGCTCGGAATAGATTCATGGGGCGCCTATTATACGGGGCGCCACGGCGCGCGGACCGGCGACGCGCGTCAAAAGCCCGTTCCGCGCGCGTGAACGGCCCCGGCCGGATGGCATGCGCCACTGTCTCGCCGAACTTGCCACACGCTTGATTTCCTTGCTATAATCATCGGTTTCTAGCTTGCCTTTACCCGCCCCACGGCACTTCCGGGGTTCCGGGCCATTGGCAAAAATTCGTTTTTTTGCGCTTCCGGGCAACCGCTTCCGGGGGACGATTCGAAAGGCGGCGCTTAGGGCTTACGGCACCTGGCGTTGCAAACAGGACAGTATAAGGAACCGTCATGGCTAACTCCGCACAAGCACGCAAGCGCGCCCGTCAGGCTGCGAAGGCAAACTCGCACAACTCGGCACTGCGCTCGAAATTCCGCACCGCGATCAAGTCGGTCCGCAAGGCTATCGACGCCGGCGACCAGGCTAAGGCCGCTGAAATCTTCAAGACCTCGGTCAAGACCGTCGATTCGATCGCCGACAAGAAGATCGTGCACAAGAACAAGGCTGCTCGCCTGAAGAGCCGCCTGGCTGCAGCCCTGAAGGGCCTGCAAGCCGCCGCCTAAGCGCACGGGCGCATCCGCGCCCTGCTTTGCGGTAGGCGCCGCCGGTTCGCACCGGCGCGGCGCGACAAATCAAAAAGCCGTGGGCTGCATATGCACCCCACGGCTTTTTGCGTACCTAATCGTCTTAATTCGCCTTAAATCATTCGTGCGGAATCAAGCCGATTTGGACTTGGCGGCCTTGTCGTCGGGCAGCACGCAGCCCTCGGACACGACCAAGTCGTTGTCGCGCGCGAAATTGAGGACGAAATCGAAGGCCATCGGTTCGACGTCGCGCAGGCGCGAGTCGAGCACCACGCACTTGATGGAACCGATCACGACGGGACGCACGTACAGCGAATACTGCATGTACGCGTTCGGGCCGCTGCGGTTGCCGGGCGCCGGACCGAAACAAGACATCGCGCCGGCCAGACGCTCGGACCAGTCGCTGGGACGGAACGTCTTGCCTTCCTTCGTGATGCCTTGAATGAAGTATTCGGTATGGTGCGATTCAGCCATGTGGGAGTACCCAGGTAACGGGCCTGCGGCGCGATCTGCGAGCCGCGCCGCTCATGCCGGGCAACGCCGAGGTCGGGGGC
>CAUPOD010000444.1:0-2867 GCA_963512745.1 uncultured Burkholderia sp.
GGTCACGCCCCACTCGGCCTTCCACGCATCGAGATCGAGCGCCGTGGACTTGCCCTCGTGCACGAGAAATTCGGCCACGTCGAAGCCAATGCCGCCCGCGCCGAGCACCGCGACCCGCTCCCCGACCGGCGCGCGGCCGGCGAGCACGTCGACATAGCTGAGCACATGCGGCTGATCCTGCCCCGGGATGCGCGGATCGCGCGGCGTCACGCCCGTCGCGAGCACGACCTCGTCGTAGGCGCCGTCGATCAGCTGCGCGGCATCGACGCGATGATTCAAGCGCAGCGTGACGCCGCTCAGCTCGATCTGCCGCCCGAAATAGCGCAGAGTCTCGTGGAACTCTTCCTTGCCCGGGATGCGCTTCGCCATGTTGAACTGGCCGCCGATCTCGGCGGCCGCATCGAACAGCTCGACCCGGTGCCCGCGCTGCGCGAGCAGCGTCGAACACGAGAGCCCGGCGGGCCCCGCGCCGACCACGGCGATGCGCTTCGGGCGCTCGGCCGGCGCGAAGTCGAGTTCGGTCTCGAAGCACGCGCGCGGATTGACGAGGCACGTCGCGATTTCGTTCTTGAACGCATGATCGAGGCACGCCTGATTGCAGCCGATGCACGTATTGATCTCGTCGGCGCGGCCCTGCGCGGCCTTGGCGACGAACGCCGGGTCCGCGAGCAGCGGACGCGCCATCGACACCATGTCGGCGCAACCATCGGCCAGGATCCGCTCGGCGACCTCGGGCCGGTTGATGCGGTTGGTGGCGATCAGCGGGATGCCGACCTCGCCCTTCATCTTCCTCGTGACCCACGCGAACGCGCCGCGCGGCACGGACGTCGCGATCGTCGGCACGCGCGCCTCGTGCCAGCCGATGCCGGTATTGAGCAGCGTCGCGCCCGCGCCCTCGACCGCCCGGGCCAGCTGCACGACTTCGTCCCAGTCGCTGCCGTCGGGGATCAGGTCCAGCATCGACAGGCGATAGATGATGATGAAATCGCGCCCCACCGCCTCGCGCGTGCGCTCGACGATCTCGACCGCCAAACGCATGCGGTTCGCGTATGCGCCGCCCCACTCGTCGGTGCGATGGTTCGTGTGCAGCGAGAGGAATTGATTGATGAAGTACCCTTCCGAGCCCATGATCTCGACGCCGTCGTAACCGGCCTCGCGCGCAAGCTGCGCACAGCGCACGAACGCGCGGATCTGGCGCTCGATGCCGCGCACGCTGAGTTCGCGCGGCGTAAACGGCGTGATCGGCGACTTGATCTTCGACGGCGCGACCGAGAACGGATGGTAGCCGTAGCGGCCCGTATGCAGGATCTGCAGCGCGATCTTGCCGCCCTCCGCATGCACGGCCTCCGGAATCACGCGATGCCGGCGCGCGGCCGCGCCCGTGGTCAGCATGCCGCCGAACGGCTTGGTCCAGCCCGCGATATTCGGCGCGAAACCGCCCGTGACGATCAAGCCCACGCCGCCGCGCGCGCGTTCCGCGAAGTAGGCGGCGAGCCGCGGCAAGGTCTTGCGGCTGTCTTCGAGCCCGGTATGCATCGAACCCATCAGCACCCGATTGCGAAGCGTAGTGAAGCCGAGATCGAGCGGCGCAAGCAGGTGCGGATAAGCGGGAGTCATAAGGGGACCGAAGCGGTGCGGTTGGACGAAAGCCGACATGCTAGTCCGGGACGCCGCTTCCACGCGAGAGAGGAAAGCCCCTAAACCGCTACGCACCGGCAGATCGCGCCAGGTAGCCGGCACGCCCGTTCAGCGCAATCCCGACGGGCCGTTGCTCGGCCTGTGCCGTGTCTCAGGTCGCGCCGAGTGCGCCCGCATCGAACGCGCCGGGCAGCAATTCGCCCGCGCTGGCAACACGTCGCGCGCCGCGTAGATTGCCGAGTACGACGGTCATGCCTGCGCCGCCGAGTTCGAGCATGACCTGGCGGCACGCGCCGCACGGCGCGATCGGGCCGTCCGTGTCGCCGATCACGGCGAGCGCCGCGAACTCGCCCGGCCCACGTCCGGCCGCCACCGCCGCGAACAACGCCGTGCGTTCGGCGCAATTGCACAGCCCGTACGACGCGTTCTCGACATTGCAGCCGTGGAACACCGTGCCGTCGCGCGCGAGCAGCGCGGCGCCGACCTTGAAGCGCGAATACGGCGCATAAGCGCGCTCCCGCGCGAGGCGGGCCGCGTCGAGCAGCGCGTCGTAATCGATGGGATGCGGCGTAATCTCGGATGCGGGCATGGCATGAACGTCCTGCGATTGGGCATCCCGCCGGTCGGGGATGCCGGTGTTGGAGGAAACAAACCGGATGCGCTCAGTCCTGTCCGGCGCCGGCCGCATCGGCCAGCCGCCGCAACGCGCCGAGCAATACCTCGCGGCACGTGCGCACCACGCGCGCCTGCGGGTCGCGGTAGCCGGTCAGCACCCAGGCCGTGCCGACGTGGGTCAGCGCGCCGTTCAACGCAATCCCGACGAGCCGTTGCTCGGCCCGTGCCGCATCGCTTTGCGCGGCGCGCGGCAACGCGAGCGCCGTGATCAGCCGGCCGAATTCGCGCAGATTGCGCTGATACACGGCATCCGTCTCGGCGCTCACGCCCATGACTTCGAGCAGCAGCACACGCGCGGCGCAGGTGTCGCGCAGCAGCTCGAAGAATGCGTCGAGGCCCGCGTCGATGCGCGCCTCCAGGTTATCCTCCGCCTGCTCCACCGCGGCCACGACCGCGCTGCGCAGCCGGTCCGCATGCTGCTGATAGACCGCGCGCAGCAGCGCCTCGGTGCCGTCGAACGCCGCGTAGAAATAGCGGTCGTTGAGGCGCGCCTCCTGGCACAGCGCGCGCACCGTGGTGCGCCTGAAGCCGTTCGTGCCGAACAGGCGCGTCCC
>CAUPOD010000445.1:0-2864 GCA_963512745.1 uncultured Burkholderia sp.
TCAAGGTGCAGGTCGGTTCCGCGCAGGTAGCGGGACTGCCCGCGCCGGGCCAGGTCGACGTGACGGCCGTGATGCAGCCCGCGCAAATCCAATGACGGCATGAGGCTCTATCTCTCCCGTTTGCGCGCCGTGTGGCCATGGCTCGCGAGCGGTGCCGCGGCCGTGTGCGCGACGCTGCTCGTCCTCGCGCCCGCGGCCTGGGTCGCGCCGTACGCCGCGCAGGCCACGCAGGGCCGCATGCGTCTGGTCGATGCGGCCGGTTCGTTGTGGCAAGGCTCCGCCGTGCTCGCGCTGACGCCGGGCGCCGATCCCGCGGGCGCCGCGCTGCTGCCCGGCCGCATCGAGTGGCATACCGCGTTCTGGCCGCTGCTGACGGGCCGGTTGCAGCTGCGCCTGCATCAGACCGAGGCGATGCCCGACGACATTACGTTGAACGCGGGCCTGCGCGGCGCGGAGCTGTCGGCCGGCAGCGCGCATCTGCCTGCGTCGCTGCTGACGGGCCTCGGCGCGCCGTTCAACACGCTCGACCTGCAAGCCGACGTGCACGCGCGCTGGGACGATTGGCGCTGGTTCGGCCAGAACGGCTTCGGTCATCTGAGCGTGACCGTCGACGACGCCGCGTCGCGCGTCTCGACGATCCGCCCGCTCGGCTCGTACCGCGTCGATATCGAGGCGCAGGGCCGCCAGGGCACGCTCGCGCTCGCGACGCTCAAGGGCCCTTTGACGCTGACGGGGCGCGGCAGTCTCGGCGGCGGCGGCGTTTCGTTCGCGGGCCAGGCGAGCGCCACGCCCGAGACGCAGGACAGTCTGGCCGGGCTGCTCAACCTGCTCGGCCGTCCGGCCGGTAACGGCGCCGTGACGCTGACCTACGGCGGCGGCTCTCAGTTCTGATCCGGGCTGTCTCCGCGCTGCCGAGTCCCCTTGTCTCGCCGCGCCCAGCTGGCCCCGCCGCGAGCCTGCCGCTCTCGTGCCCACCCGCACGCAGATGCCCTTCGCCGGCGCCCGCGGCTTTGGAGGAATCCTTCGAGCCGCGCGACACTTGCTTGGATCAATATTGACTAAGCAAGTATTTTTCAAGATACTGGCCTTCTCCCGCGCCGTGTGCGTGCGCAAGCCCGGATGCGCCGTGCGCGGGGTATCCGGAGACTAGATAGAGACTGGAGAAGAAGACCGATGAGTACCGCCGCGCTACCCGCCCGTTCCGCCGAACCGGCCCCGCTTTCGGGCAGGGCGCTTGCGCTCGTGACGGTCGGCCTTGCGTTCGGCACGTTCATGGAGGTGCTCGACACCTCGATCGCCAACGTCGCCGTGCCGACCATCGCGGGCAGCCTGGGCGTGGCCAACAGCCAGGGCACCTGGGTGATTTCCTCGTATTCGGTCGCGTCCGCGATCGCCGTGCCGCTGACGGGGTGGCTCGCGCGGCGCGTCGGCGAGGTGCGCTTGTTTACGCTCTCGGTGCTCGCGTTCACGATCGCGTCCGCGCTGTGCGGGCTCGCCGAGAATTTCGAGTCGCTGATCGCCTTCCGGCTGATCCAGGGTCTCGTGTCGGGGCCGATGGTGCCGCTCTCGCAGACCATCCTGATGCGCAGCTATCCGCCGTCCAAGCGCGGGCTTGCGCTCGGCCTATGGGGCATGACGGTGGTGGTCGCGCCGATCTTCGGCCCGTTGCTCGGCGGCTGGATCACCGACAACTACACATGGCCGTGGATCTTCTACATCAATTTACCGATCGGCCTGTTCTCGGCCGCTTGCGCGTATACGTTGCTGCGCGGGCGCGAGACGCCGACGTTCAAGGTCGGCATCGACACGGTCGGGCTGGCGTTGCTCGTGATCGGCGTGGGTAGCTTGCAGATGATGCTCGACCTCGGCAAGGACCGCGACTGGTTCAATTCGAGCTTCATCCTGACGCTCGGGCTTACCGCGCTGATCGCGCTGTCGTTCCTGATCGTCTGGGAGCTGACCGAGAAGGAGCCCGTGATCGACCTGTCGCTGTTCAAGAACGCGAATTTCGCGCTCGGCGTGCTGATCACGTCGCTCGGGTTCCTGACGTTCTTCGCGTCGGTGGTGATTTTTCCGTTGTGGCTGCAGACCGTGATGGGCTATACGGCCGGCCTCGCGGGCATTGCCACCGCGCCGGCCGGCGTGCTCGCGGTGGTGCTCACGCCATTGGTCGGCCGCTACATCTACAAGACCGATCCGCGCATGGTCGCGTGCTTTGCGTTCTGCGTGTTCGCGGGCGTGTCGTTCTGGAATGCGAGTTTCACGCTCGATCTGCCGTTCCTGCAGTTGCTGCCGCCGCGTTTCATTCAGGGGATCGGCATTGCGTGCTTTTTCGTGCCGATGATGACGATTACGCTTGCGAACGTGCCCGATACGCGGCTTGCCAGCGCATCGGGGCTGTCGAATTTCACGCGTACGTTGTCGGGCGCGATCGGCACGGCGATCAGCACGACGTATTGGGAGAACGATGCGATCCGGCATCATGCGCTGCTCGCGGATTCGGTGAGCGTCTATGCGCAGAACACGCAGAGCTATCAGGCGAGCCTCGCGCAGCTCGGCATCACGGGCCAGGCGGCGACGGCGCAGATCAATCAGATCGTCACGCAGCAGGGGTTGATGATGGCGACCAACGATTTCTTTTATCTGTCGGGGGCGTCGTTTTTGATTCTGGCCGGGTTGGTGTGGATTACGCGGCCCAAGCGGGGGGCTGCGGCTTCTATGGGGCATTGAAGGGCGAGGTTGCGGTTGTGGGAGGTAAACCGTCGGCAAGTTCACGCTTGGGAGGACGGGGTGGGGGATATGGTTAACCTTGGCGCCACCCCAAATCTCACCCCCCCCCCCCCCCGGATTTTACAAGAAAAAAA
>CAUPOD010000446.1:0-2862 GCA_963512745.1 uncultured Burkholderia sp.
CTTCTGGAGCGCGGCGGCTCGGCCTCGATAGAAATCGAGGGTACGCCCGGCACCAAAACGGACGCACGGCGCTATTCGCTACGTGCCATTCGCGCAAACGATTTCATCGAAGGCTCCCTCGAGGACGTGACTGATCGCTCGAAGGCAGTGGAGCAACTGCACTTCCTCGCGGAACACGACCCGCTCACGGCTCTCCTGAACCGGCGCGGCATCGAGCTGGCAATCGACCGGCAATCCCGCGGCAGCGGCGCGTGGGCGCTCGCGTACCTCGACCTCGACCGGTTCAAGTTGTTCAACGATCTGTTCGGCCACGGGACCGGCGATGAAATACTGCGGCAGGTGGCCGCACGGCTCGTCGAACATCTCGGTCCGCACGTCGCCATCGGCCGCATCGGCGGCGACGAATTCGTATGCGTCATGCCGCACACGCCGATCGACGAGGCCGTCGCGCGCTGCCGGGAACTCGTCACGGCGCTGAACAGCTCGCCGTTTCAAATCGACACGCGCGCGCTTCAGGTCCGGGGCTCGATCGGAGTGGTCGAATGCGCCCACGGCGAACGGGTTCCGGACGTCCTCGCCTATGCGGACCGCGCCTGCCGCGCCGCGAAACGCTCCAGCAGCACGCAGCTCGTATGGCTGCGCAAGGACGCGACGGCATTCGAGGATCGCGCCGCCGAAATCAATCTGATCGAGGCGCTCGGACAAAGCCGGCTGCCCGACGGGCTATTCCTCGTGATGCAGCCGATCATGTCGATGCGCGCGCCGACGGAGGCGCTCGACTTCGAGGTGCTGTTGCGCATGCGCATGCCCGACGGATCGGTGGCCACCGCCGCGAAACTGATCGCGGCCGCAGAGGATTCGGGCACTATCACCGCGATCGACCGCTGGGTGCTCACGACGACGCTCGCATGGCTCAGCGAAAACCGTGCGTCGCTGGCTTCCACATGCTTCGTCTGCGTGAACCTGAGCGGCGGTTCGCTCAACGACGGGCATTTCCTCGACGAGCTGTTCTCGCTGTTCTCGCGCTACAAGGACGTCATCCATTACCTATGCATCGAGATCACGGAAAGCGTCGCATTGCATGACCTAGAACACACCGAGCGTTTTATCGCACGCGTGCACGGCATCGGCGCGAAAATCGCGATCGACGATTTCGGCGCGGGACATACCTCGCTGCGGTATCTGAAGAAACTTTCGGCCGATGCGCTGAAGATCGACGGCGAGTTCGTGCGCACGATGTGCGATCACCCCGCCGACATCGCGATCATCGAGGCGATCGTCACGCTCGCCCGCAATCTCGGCATGCGCAGCATCGCGGAATGGGTCGAGGATCTCGAGACCTTGCGCGCGCTGAAGGAGCTGGGCGTCGATTACGTGCAGGGCTATGCGATCGCCAGACCGCAAGAGGTCGGTGCCATCCTCGCAGCCACGTCCGCCGCGAGTTTCGTGACAGACGTCGAGGTCAAACGCTATCTGGAAGCGCAAACGGCCCCGTGCCGCAATGCCAGCGACTCGCCCATGGAGACTTTCGATGCCGGAAAAAGATAAGGGCCTCGAATGAGACCCTTATCGGAATTGGTGGGCCTGGTTGGTTTTGAACCAACGACCAATCGATTATGAGTCGACTGCTCTAACCCCTGAGCTACAGGCCCGGTAAACAGCTCAAGCCGGACGCCGCACGTAAGCGCAGCGCCCGGCCCGCCTCAAACTCAGTTCCCTTCGAGGAACGACTTGAGTTTGTCCGAGCGGCTCGGATGGCGCAGCTTGCGCAGCGCCTTGGCTTCGATCTGACGGATCCGCTCGCGCGTGACGTCGAACTGCTTGCCGACTTCCTCGAGCGTGTGATCGGTGCTCATCTCGATCCCGAAACGCATGCGCAGCACCTTGGCTTCGCGCGGCGTCAGCGAATCGAGCACGTCCTTCACGACGTCGCGCATGCTCGCATGCAGCGCCGCGTCGGCCGGGGCCACCGTGTTGGTGTCCTCGATGAAATCGCCGAGATGCGAATCGTCGTCGTCGCCGATCGGCGTTTCCATGGAGATCGGCTCCTTCGCGATCTTCATGATCTTGCGGATCTTGTCTTCCGGCATCTCCATCTTTTCGGCCAGCGTCGCCGGATCCGGCTCGAGGCCGGTTTCCTGCAGAATCTGACGCGAGATGCGGTTCATCTTGTTGATCGTTTCGATCATGTGAACCGGGATACGGATGGTGCGCGCCTGGTCCGCGATCGAACGCGTGATGGCCTGACGGATCCACCACGTCGCATACGTCGAGAACTTGTAGCCGCGGCGGTATTCGAACTTGTCCACGGCCTTCATGAGGCCGATGTTGCCTTCCTGGATCAGATCGAGGAACTGCAGGCCGCGGTTCGTGTACTTCTTCGCGATCGAGATCACGAGACGCAGGTTGGCCTCGGTCATCTCGCGCTTCGCTTGACGCGCCTTCAGCTCGCCCGCCGCCATCTGGCGGTTGGTTTCCTTGAGATCCTTGAGCGGCAGCACGACGCGCGCCTGCAGATCGAGCAGACGCTGCTGCTGTTCGCGGATCGCCGGAATGTTACGCGCGAGCACCGGGCCGTACGAATGACCTTCGGCGACGATCTTGTCGGCCCATTCGAGATCGGTTTCGCTGCCCGGGAAGCGCGTGATGAACTCCGAGCGCGGCATGCCGCACTTGTCGACCACCGTGTGCAGGATCTGACGCTCGACCTGACGCACCTCGTCCACTTGCGCGCGCAACGTATCGCACAGACGCTCGACGGTACGCGCCGTGAAGCGGATCAGCATCAGCTCGTTCTGGATCGATTCCTGCGCCTTCAGATAGGCCTTCGACTTGTAGCCTTCCTTCTCGAACGCACGGCGC
>CAUPOD010000447.1:0-2860 GCA_963512745.1 uncultured Burkholderia sp.
GACGGGCACATGAGCGCGCGCGCCAGCTGCAGCCGCATGCGCCAGCCGCCCGAGAAACTGTTGACCGGCTGGCTGAGCTGCGCGGCGCTGAAGCCGAGGCCCAGGATCAGCGCTTGGGCGCGCGCGGGGGCATCGTGCGCACCGGCGTCGTGCAGGGCCATGTAGGCATGCGCCATGCGCATGCCGTCGTCGCTGGCCTCGGCGGCGGCGACTTCGGCCTGCGCGGCCAGCAGCACGGTGTCGCCCTCGATGACGAAGTCGGTCGCGCTCTGCTCGGTCTCCGGCATCTCCTGCGCGACCTGGCCCATCTTCCAGGCGGCGGGAATCGAGAACTCGCCGCCGTCTTCGTGCAGCGTGCCGTTGAGCAGGCCGAAGAAGGACGACTTGCCGGCGCCGTTGCGGCCGACCAGGCCGACCTTTTCGCCGGGGGCGAAGGTGACGGACGCGCGGTCGAGCACGACATTGACGCCGCGGCGCAGCGTGACATTACGGACGGAAATCATAAGGGGCTACTTCGAAGAGGACAGGCATGATAGCCGACCGGCGGACAGGACCGTCTCTTTTCTGGCCGCATCGTCGAAGCGTCCCCGCGAGATTTGCGTGGGCTCGCCCCCGGTCCCCCTTATAATCCGGCATGACTTCATCCCTCTCCCGCACGCTGGGCTTACGGCCGGCGGTTGCATGAAAATACCCAAACGACTCGCCCCGCTTCTCGAAGAAGGACTCATCGACGAAGTCGTCGGCCAATTGATGAGCGGCAAGGAAGCGACCGTCTACGTCGTGCGCAGCGGCGAAGCGACGCGTTGCGCAAAAGTCTACAAGGACGCGAAGCAGCGCAGTTTTCGGCAAGCCGCGTCGTATCGGGACGGCCGCAAGGTCAAGAACAGCCGGCAGGCGCGTGCCATGGAAAAAGGGACGCGCTACGGCCGGCAGATGCAGGAAGCGGCTTGGCAGAACGCCGAAGTCGATGCGCTGTTCCGGCTCGCCGCCGCGGGCGTGCGCGTGCCGCAACCGTATATTTGTACGGATGGCGTGTTGCTGATGGAGCTCGTAGTCGACGCGATGGGCGACGTCGCGCCACGGCTCAACGACGTCGACCTGACCGAAGCGCGCGCGCTCGAACTGCACGCGCTGCTGCTCAACCAGGTTGTCCGCATGCTCTGCGCGGGCGTGATTCACGGCGATCTGTCGGAATACAACATCCTGCTGGCAGCGGACGGCCCGGTGATCATCGATCTGCCTCAGGCCGTCGACGCGGCCGGCAACAACGAAGCCGCCTCGATGCTCAAGCGCGACGTCGACAATCTGGCCGCGTACTTCGGACGCTTCGCCCCGCAACTGCTCACCGCGAGTTACGGCACGGAAATCTGGACGCTTTTCGAAGCAGGCGAGCTGCATGTCGATGCCGAATTGACCGGCCGAATCGAACTCGACACGCGCCCCGTGGATCTCGATGGCGTACTGCAAGAAATCGAGGAGACGCGTTTGGAGGAAGACGCGCGGGTGCGGCGGCTGCAGGAGCTGAGCGCGGGCCGCTAGCCGTGCTCGATGTTCCATGCAGCGAGCCCTACAGGCTCAATTTTGGAGATTTTCCTCGCAATCGCTCCAGTACCGCAGCGGATCGCGATGTTCCGGGTAGTGCGCATTGAGCCACTCCGACAGCCTGGTCCAATCCGGGTGATTGGTACCCGTTTGAGCGGACCAGATCGACGATCTCTCGAGAATTTGTCCGTTACCGCGATCGCGGATCAGCAAGCTGCCGAGCCCGCTGGTGCTGTTCGCCTGCGACTCGACCAGATAACGCGGCAGGATCCTGAGTTCAGCGTCCTCGGCCCACCCGTAGAGCGCGCGGACCGCTCCCGACGGATCGCGTAACGCTATCGGCCCGCTTGCCGGACGCACGGCGGTCCATCCTTCGGGGAATTCGGCGACGACCTCGTTTTTCTCTTCCCTCACCCACCTGACGCGCCACGCCTTCGCCATCGCCGCGCGCATGCGAGACGCCGACTCGTAGCCGGCAGGCAACTCGATCGCCATCGGAAGCGTGATGAGGTTGTCCTTCCAGAGCTTGGTTTCGTCGTCGATGCGCTCGACCGCATCGAAGGCCCCTGCTTCGAACGGATTCTCGGGCCGGCTCGATACTTTCGTATTGCCGCCGGGGAGCCCTTCGAAAAGGCGCTCGGCATCTTGGCGAGTCAGTTTCGCCTTTGCTTTCTTCATTGATCCTGTTCCAGAATGGACGGCGTCCGGTTGTGTTGAGCGACGCAATCCGGTGAGCTTATCGTACCGCCGCCCACTAAAGGGATTAACCCCCGGCCCGCTTCGCGCCGTGACCGGCTTTTTTGAGCGCTTCGACGATCCGCTCGCAATGGTCGCCTTGCACTTCAATGACGCCATCCTTGACCGTACCACCCGAACCGCAGGCCGTACGCAACTGTTTGCCTAACAAGGCCAGCGCATCGGGATCGAGCAGCAGCCCTTTGACGATAGTAACGCTCTTCCCGCCTCGACCTTTGGTCTCGCGCATCACTCGCGCCACACCATCGCCCGCCGGGCGTGCCTTGGCATGCGTCATGCACACACATTCCGCGAGCACCCGCCGGCAGTCGGGACACATCCGGCCACCATCTGTGGAATAGACGAGGCCACCCTTCGAACGGCTTTTCATGATTGGCTCACTCAAGAACACTGCCTGGGATGTCTGCTGGGTTCCAAGCGCAGTAAAGAAAAAATCCCGATCAACCAAATGATCGGGACTTTCAATTTCGGCGGCGCGAGCCGGCGTCGAACCGGCCCCTGCGGCTTTGCCGACCGGAATTATTTTATCGGCGCGCGGCCGGCCCGCGCGATCGTCGCCCGG
>CAUPOD010000448.1:0-2852 GCA_963512745.1 uncultured Burkholderia sp.
GTTGTAGTGCCATATTCTCCGGGCCGGTACTGTGATTCTCCCTAGGGTCTGCAAACTTTAGGTGAGTAGCTACCCCTGTCCTCCCACGTTCGAACTGGCCGACGGTGTACAAACAACCGCCGCCACCCACCCCACCAATCGCAAGAATGGGCCAACGGTGTAAACAACCCCCCCTGCGCCAGCAGAAAACCTACCCCTTATAATGCCCTTCCCACTACGAAGCGCTGCCGTCGCGCCCGCCTTGCATGCGTTTTGACCTAGAACCGCCGTCCCACGGCGCCGCGGCCCGTGTCGCCGTGCTGCTCGTCAATCTCGGCACGCCCGACGCGCCGACGCCGCGCGCCGTGCGCCGCTATCTCGCCGAGTTCCTGTCCGACCCGCGCGTGGTCGAGATCCCGAGCTTGCTCTGGCAGCCGCTGCTGCGCGGCCTCGTGCTGCCCATCCGCGGCCGCCAATCGGCGCAAAAATACGCGGCCGTGTGGATGGCCGAAGGCTCGCCGCTGCGCATCTACACCGAACGCCAGACCGAGGCGCTGCGCGCGCTGCTCCAAGCGAACGGCTACCAGGTCCGCGTCGATTACGCGATGCGCTACGGCACGCCCAACATCCCGGCCGCGCTCAACCAATTGAAGCTGGCCGGCGTCGAACGCGTGCTCGTGCTGCCGATGTACCCGCAGTACGCGGCCTCGACCACGGCCGCCGTGTGCGACGCCGTGTTCGAACGCCTCGCGCGCATGCGCAACCAGTTCGAACTGCGTACCGTACGCGAATACGCCGAACACCCGGCCTACATCCATGCGCTGGCCGAACAGGTGCGCCAATACTGGGCCGTGCACCGCACGCCCGATTTCGCGGCCGGCGACAAGCTCGTGCTGAGCTTCCACGGGCTGCCCAAGCGCAGCCTCGATCTCGGCGACCCGTACCACCAGCAGTGCCAGCAGACCGCCGCGCGCCTGTTCGCGGCGCTCGGACTCGGCGCGCGCGAGGGCCGCGTCACGTTCCAGTCGCGCTTCGGCCGCGCCGAGTGGCTGCAGCCGTACACCATGCAGACCCTGACCGAACTCGGCGCGGCCGGCGTGCGCCGCGCGGACGTGTTCTGCCCGGGCTTCACGGCCGACTGCCTGGAGACGGTCGAGGAGATCGGCATCGAGGTGCGCGACGCGTTCGTGCGCGCGGGCGGCCAGGAGTTTCACCGGATTCCGTGCCTGAACGCGGCGCCGGCCTGGATCGCGGCGCTCGGCGAGATCGCCGCGCAGCATCTGCAAGGCTGGCCCGTGCTCGCGCCGGCCGCACCCGGCGCCGCGGGCGCTTCGGGCGCGTGACGCGGCACGTACGCACGCGGCAAAGAGGCGCGCAGCAAAAGGAGTCGAGATGAGTGTCGAAAACAAGATTTCGAGCGAACCGGGCGCGCGCCAGCGCATCGACAAATGGCTGTGGGCCGCGCGCTTCTTCAAGACGCGTTCGCTGGCCGCCGAGGCCGTCGGCAAGGGGCGCGTGCGGATCGGCGGCGCGGCGGTCAAGCCGGCCAAGGACGTACGGGTCGGGGAAATGATCGAGATCTCGCTCGAGAGCGGACTCTGGCTGGTCGAGGTGCGCGGCGTTTGCGAACTGCGCGGGCCCGCCAACGTGGCGCAGCTGCTGTACGCGGAAACCGAGGCGGGGCGTGCCGCGCGCCTGGCCGAACTCGAACGCCGGCGCGACTACCGCGAGCCCGCGGCCGTGCTGCACGGGCGGCCGTCGAAGCGCGACCGCCGGCTTATCGACAAGTTGTCGGGTGAACGTTGAACAGATTGTCGAACGCCGCCAGCGCACCGCCGTATTCGGTGGTGAGGTCGGTCACGGCGCCGGACAAGCAGATGGTCGTGGTCCCTGCGATCAGTACCAGTGCGACCATCGATATTGCAAAGGTCAGTTTCACGGTACTCCCCTCTACAGGACGAGTGAAAGCAGGGCCTAAAATCGATGTGGGACGATTGTCAATTTGGGGTTAACCATTTTGCCGAATCTTCCTGCCAGTTTAGTGCAGTGCAAGAAAGCGATCCAGCCGCGATTCGGTAACTTGCAACACTCGATCGTTACAACCTGTTTCGCGCCGCGCCCGCCGGTTCCCGAATTCGGTGCAAGCCACGCCATGCGGCCGTCTGCCGCGGTTTCGAGGCACGCAAAACATGCACGAAATTTGGCTCGCCGCACTTGAATGTAGAATTTCCGACCTAATCTGTCTTGGTGTTGTGCGACTGGCGCGCTGCCAAGCGCGATTTAGGCATTGACTTCTAATCGACATTTCAGCGACATGGAAAATACGCAAGAGAATCCTGCCGGCCAATCGGCCGAGGCCAACGCCGAGGCGCAAGCCCACGAATCCGGCGCAAGCGCAGCCGCCACGGACGCAGCCGCCGGCGCGGCGCCCGCCGAGTCCGACGCGCTGCTGGCCGAGGCGCATGCCAAGGTCGCCGAATTGCAGGAAAGCTTCCTGCGCGCGAAGGCCGAGACCGAGAACGTCCGCCGCCGCGCCCAGGACGATCTGGCCAAGGCGCATAAATTCGCGATCGAAAGCTTCGCCGAACACCTGCTGCCCGTGGCCGACAGCCTCGAGGCCGCGCTGGCCGACACCACCGGCGATCTCGCCAAGGTGCGCGAAGGCGTCGAACTCACGCTGCGCCAGCTGCGCGGCGCGCTCGAAAAGGGCCGCGTGCAGGTCATCGATCCGGTCGGCGAGAAGTTCGACCCGCACCGCCACCAAGCCATCTCGATGGTCCCGGCCGAGCAGGAGCCGAACACCGTCGTGGCCGTGCTGCAAAAGGGCTACACGCTGGCCGAGCGCGTGCTGCGCCCGGCGCTCGTGACTGTCG
>CAUPOD010000449.1:0-2851 GCA_963512745.1 uncultured Burkholderia sp.
GCGTGCGGCGCATGCGCGCGGCCGAAGCCGTAGCCGGACGTGGCGGCATCGCCGAGGTAGCGCGCGCGCAGCGCCTCGGCGCTCGGCAGCGCATCGCGCGGCGCGAACGGATCGCGCTCGACCAAATACGGAAAGTCGCCCTTGCTGACCCACGGCAGCGAATCGAGCGGCAGCCGGTAGCCCATCGGCGAATCGCCGGGGAACAGGTACATGCGCTCGTCGCGGAAGAACCACGGACCCGTCTGCCAGCGCGGGCCGCTCAGGCCCGGCCCGCGTTCGAGCGACTTGATCGGCAGTACGTAGCCGACCACGGTTTCGAGCTTCTGCTCGAACACCTTGCGCAGACGCGCGCGTTCGAGCTCGTCGTCGAGCCGCGAATCGAACGGATCGACGTTGACGGGCAGGCGCCGCTCGCGCCACAGGTAGTACCAGACGTCCTCGTAGCCGGGCGTGACGAACTCGGCGGTCAGGCTCAGGCGCGCGGCCAGCGCGTCGATGAAGCGCTTCGCGTCGGCCGTGGTGTACGACGACGGCTCGCGCTCGTCCGCGAACAATTCGGGGCGCGCCCAGACCGGCTGCCCGTCCGCGCGCCAGAATATCGAGAGCGCCCAGCGCGGCAGCTGCTCGCCCGGATACCACTTGCCCTGCCCGAAATGCAGGAAGCCGCCCGCGCCGTACTCGTCGCGCAGCTTCTGCACGAGCGAGGTCGCGTAGCCGCGCTTGGTCGGCCCGAGCGCGTCGGTGTTCCATTCGGCGCCGTCGCGGTCGTCGATCGAGACGAAGGTCGGCTCGCCGCCCTGCGTGAGGCGCACGTCCTCGACCGCGAGCTTGGCGTCGACCTTGCAGCCGAGTTCGAGAATCGCGCGCCACTGCTCGTCGGTATAGGGCTTGGTCACGCGCGGCGATTCGTAGATGCGCGTCACGCTCATCTCGTGTTCGAACGAGACTTCGCATTCGTCGATGAGCCCTTCGACGGGCGCGGCGCTCGTCGGCTGCGGCGTGCACGCGAGCGGAATGTGGCCTTCGCCCGCGAGCAGCCCCGAGGTCGGATCGAAGCCGATCCAGCCCGCGCCGGGCAGATAGACCTCGCACCATGCGTGCAGGTCGGTGAAGTCGTATTCGGTGCCGCTCGGGCCGTCGAGCGATTTGACGTCGGGCGCGAGCTGGATCAGATAGCCCGACACGAAACGCGCGGCCAGGCCCAGATGGCGGCACAGCTGCACGAGCAGCCACGCGCTGTCGCGGCACGAGCCCGAACGCAGCGTCAGCGTTTCCGTCGGCGTCTGCACGCCGGGTTCCATGCGCACGAGATAGCTGATGTCGTGCTGCAGCTTCTGGTTCAGCGCGACGAGGAAATTGACGGTGCCCGGCACGCTGCGGTCCACGGTCGCGAGGTACTCGCGGAACGCGGGCGATTCGCTCGTGGCCGGATCGCACGCGAGGTACGGCGCGAGCTCCTGCTTGACGGCGGCCTCGTACTCGAACGGGAACTGGTCCGCGTATTCCTCGAGAAAGAAGTCGAACGGGTTGTAGACCGACATCTCCGCGACGAGATCGATGGTGATCTCGAAGTGATCGGTCGGCTCGGGAAACACGAGGCGCGCGAGGTAGTTCGAGAACGGATCCTGCTGCCAATTGACGAAGTGCTTGGCCGGCTCGACCTTCATCGAATACGACAGGATCGGCGTACGGCAATGCGGCGCGGGCCGCAGGCGCACGACCTGCGGTCCGAGATTGATGAGCCGGTCGTAACGATACCGGGTGGTGTGATGCAACGCGACGTGGATGGGCATGGCGAGGCCGTACGGTTCAGGTTGAATCGATGGAGTTAAGCGGAAACGGCCGGCACGGCGCGGCGCAGGAGCGGCGCCCGGGCCATGCGCCGGGCGCCCCGTGCGCGGGCCGGGTTCAGACGAGTTCCGGCGACTGGATCACGCTGACCTCGACGCCGATCACGTGCGCGCCCTGCCCCGACACCGCGCGCGTATCGCGGCTGTCGAAGCCCGTGGCGAGCCGCACGTAGCGCTCGTCGGGGCAGCGGTTCAGGAGCGGATCGAAGCCGACCCAGCCGAGGCCGTCCACGTACGCCTCGCCCCACGCGTGATTCGCGTGCGGCAGCGCGGCCGCGGCCTGCGCGACGGGCTTGGCCGCACTCGCGCCCGACCCGGCTTCGGTCTGCGTTTGCGTCTGCGTCTGAGCGGCGTCCTTGCCCTGCGACTGCGACTGCGTCATGGCCTCGGCCATGCGCTGCGCGGGGCCGTCGGTCATCAGATAGCCCGTCACGTAACGGGCCGGGATCTTGAAGCGGCGTGCGGCGGCGATGAACAGCTCGACCGCGTCGAGCGCGCTCGCCTTGCTCTCGGGCTGGCTCGGCGGCAGCTCGTGAATCTGGCTCATCATCCAGTGCAGCGCGTCGAGGCCGTGGGCGTCACCGGGCATCGCCGCGAGCAGCGCCTCGACGGCTTCGTCCGGGCAGCCTTCGAGCAGACGCTCGAAGATCCACGGCGGCGCATAGCCCTCGGGATCGCCGACGATGCCGGCGCGGTCCTGCGTTTCGACGACGCCGGCCGCGACGATCACGATCTCGGGACGGCCGCGCTCGTGACGCACGAGATCGACACGGTTGCCGAGCCCGTCGCTGTAGGTCAGGCCCGGCTCGACGCCGTCGATCGTGACCTGCCACGCGCGCACGGTCTGGCCGGGGCCCGTCTGCGGACGCAGGCGCAGCCGCTGCAGCGCGTACAGCGCGTTGTCGTTGAACTCGAAGCGGGAAATATGACGGATAGCGAGGCGCATGTCGGTTCTCAATCGAAGTTGTAAGCCTGCGCGATTTCCATTCCCAGGCTGTTGT
>CAUPOD010000450.1:0-2848 GCA_963512745.1 uncultured Burkholderia sp.
TTTTTTTTAATTTGTGTGTGGTCTGTTTGGTGATTTTCTTTGTGTTCGTCTGGGGGTTTTGGTGGGGGGGGGGGCCCCCCAGCCAGCGCCCCGCGCGTGCGCCGGCGCAACGCATGCGCGGCACGATTCGCGCGATGCCGATCGCGATGTTTCCCGATGCGCCGAAACTCACGGCCGCGCTCGATGCGCACGGCGCGCTCGCGCGCATGCTCGTGGCCGCGCCTGCGTTGTCGCCGCGGGCCACCAATCACGACGTGCTCGAATTGTTCAACCGCATGCCCGATCTGCATGCGGTCGCGGTCGTCGACGGCGAGCGGCCCGTCGCGCTGATCAATCACCGCACCTTCATGGACCGCTACGCGCGCCCGTACCATCCCGAACTGTTCGGCCGCAAGTCGTGCCTGCAGTTCGCGAGCACGTCGCCCGTGGTGCTCGAAAAAAACACGCGCTTCGAGCAGCTCGCCGAGCTATTGGCCGGACAAGACCAACGCTATCTGGTGGACGGTTTCATCATCGTCGAGAACGGCCGCTACCTGGGCCTCGGCACGGGCCAGAATCTCGTGCGCGCCGTGACCGAAACGCGCCTGCAGGCCGCGCGCTACGCGAATCCCCTGACGTTCCTGCCCGGCAACATCCCGATCGGGCTGCACATCGACCGGCTGCTCGAGAGCGCGTCGTGCTTCCACGCATGCTACGTGGATCTGAACCACTTCAAGCCGTTCAACGATCAATACGGCTATTGGCTCGGCGACGAGGTGCTGAAGTTCGCCGCGAGCGTGCTGACCGACGCGCACGATCCGGCCTGCGATTTCCTCGGCCACGTGGGCGGCGACGATTTCCTGATCCTGTTCCAGAGCGACGATTGGCAGCGCCGCGTGCTCCAGGCGATCGAGCGCTTCAACGCGGGCGTGGCGCGCTTCTACGCGGCGCCGGACCGGCAGGCCGGCGGCATCCACGGCCAAGACCGGCATGGACAGCCGGCCTTCTTCGGTTTCGTGACGATGGCGATCGGATGCGTGGCGATTACGCTCGAGAACATGCGCGGAATGCGCGGCAGCGAGAGCATCGCGTCGCTGGCCGCCGTGGCGAAGCAGCGCGCCAAGCAGCAAGCGTCCGGCTATGCGCTGATCGACGCGCGCTTCGCGGACGCGGAGGCCGGTTTGGAAGTGGGCTAGCGGCCCGCGGCGACGGCGCTCAGGAAAGCCAGACCGCCGCGGTCAGCATCAACAGCAGCAGCATCCACAGGATCACGGCGCGCCACACGAGCCCGACCGCCGACTGCAGCGTGCGCGGCGTGCAATCGTCGCCGACCGCGAGCGGGCCGCTCTCGCCCACCGCCAACGCATCGACGCTCGACGGCTCCGCGAGCGGGCCGGACAAACGCGCGCCGAGCGCACCGCTGCCGGCCGCGAGCAAGACGCCCTCGTTCGAATCGGGCCATTGGCGCGCATGGTTGCGCCACGCGTAGATCGCGTCCTCGAAGTTGCCGACGATCGCGAAGCCCATCGCCGTCAGACGCGCGGGCACCCAGTCGATCACGAAGAACGCGCGCTGTGCGAACGTCGAGAACGCCTCGGTACGCTCGCCCTCGCCGGCCGGCGCGGCCCACGCTTGCGCGAGATAGGCGGCGATCCGGTACAGTACCGCGCCCGCCGGACCGACCGGCAGCACGAACCAGAAGAACACGCCGAACACATGGCGCTGCGAGGCGATCACGGCATGGATCAGCGTATGGCGCACGACCTCGCTGACCGGCATCTCGGCCGTATCGAGCCCCGTCCACTCGCGCAAGATTTCGCGCGCGCGCGGCAGGTCGTCGTTGTTGAGCGCGAGGTGGATATCGGTGAAATAGTGGCTGAACTGACGGAAGCCGAGCGTGAAATACACGATCACGACGTTCCAGGCGAACGCGAGCACGAAGCTGATCTTGTATAGCAGCCAATACACGAGCCCCGTCAGGGCCACCCACGGCAGCACGACCGCAAGCCACGCGAGCACGCCGTGCTTGTGCTTGCCGCCGTCGAGCCCGTGCGCGACGGTTTCGGCCTGGAAGCGCAGCAGGTTCGCGACCGGATTATTGGGCGACAACGCGCGGAGTTGTTCGAGGACGAGGGCGAGAAGGACCGAGAAGAATGTCATGCCGGGAGACGCGCTGTTCGGGTGGGGAGGCCCGGCAAACGGGCCCGCCTAGGGGCGCCCTGTTAGGGGGCGATTTTCCCGTAACCATAGCACAAGGCGTTCGGCCGATGGCCCGCTGCAACGGGCGCGGCGCAGGGTCACGGCGCCTTGGCGCGGCGTACCGCCGCGGCAAAGATCAGACCGCCGCGAGGAAGCGGTGGAGATTGCGCAACATACCGGCCGTTGCACCCCAGATGAAGTAATGCGGGTCGCTGTGCTCGTCCGGATACGGCATTGCAAAAAAACGACGCTCACCGCCTTCCCAGCGGAACACGCGGATCTGGTGATAGGCCGGATTCATGAGGAACGCCAACGGCACCTCGAAGATTTCGGCAACCTCGCGTGCATCGGCCTGCACCGCAAACGGCGGATGCACGAGCGCAACCACGGGGGTCACGCTGAACCCCGTGCCCGTCACGTACTCGGGCAGCATGCCGAGCACTTCGACGTGCTCGCCGGCCAGGCCGATCTCCTCGCGCGCCTCGCGCAGCGCCGTGGCGCGCGCATCGAGGTCGGCCGGCTCGCGGCGCCCACCCGGGAAGCTGATCTGTCCGGCATGATCGGTCAAATGATCGGCGCGTTCGGTCAGCAGCACGGTCAAGCCCGCTTCGCGCGTCACGAGCGGCACGAGCACGGCCGCCTCGCGCAGCGCGCCGCCGGCGTCGAAGCG
>CAUPOD010000451.1:0-2847 GCA_963512745.1 uncultured Burkholderia sp.
CGTCCGGGTGCGGCGCGCTTCGCTGATCGCGGACCTCCTGCTCAAGATCGTCCGCACGCCGGCGGCGCTGGCGGGGGGCGCGCTGAATCTGTCCGCCAGTATCGGCATCAGTCATTACCCCGACGTCGGCGGCGACTCCGCTGCGCTGCTGCGCAACGCGAAGAGCGCGACGTCGCGGGTCAAGGAGGCCGAGGGCAACGACTATCTGTTCTTCAGCCCGGAATTGAACCGCATCGCGCGCGACCGGCTGCTGCTCGGCGCGGCGCTCAAGCGCGCCATCGCGGGCAACGAACTGCGTTTGCATTATCAGCCGCAGTTGCGCCCGGGACATCGCGGCATCCATGCGGTCGAGGCGCTCGCGCGCTGGCACGATCCCGAGCGCGGCGAAATTCCGCCGGCCCGGTTCGTCGCGCTGGCCGAGGAGACCGGCGAGATCGACGCGCTGAGCCGCTGGGCGTTGCGTGCGGCGTGCCGCCAAATGGCGGACTGGAGAAACCGCGGGGTGCCGGTCGAGAAGATCGCGGTCAACCTGTCCCCGCTCAATTTCCGCGACAGGCGGCTGCCCGATTTCATCCGCGGCCGGCTCGCCGAATATGCGCTGTCCGGCGATTGGCTGACGCTCGAAATCACCGAAGGGCTTGTCATGGAGATGACGCCCGATACGCTCGACGTATTGAACGAACTGCGCGCGCTCGGCATCGGCCTGTCCGTGGACGACTTCGGCACGGCGTTTTCGAGCTTGTCCAGCCTCGCGCATTTGCCCGTCACGGAACTCAAGATCGACCGTAGCTTCATCGACCGGTGCACGCACGAGAAGCGTGCGCAAGCCATCGTCTCGGCGGTGATCGGGATCGGGCAAAGCCTGGACCTGACGGTCGTCGCCGAGGGCGTCGAGACGGCCGCCCAGTACCGGCTGCTGCAGCAGTTGGGCTGTCCCGTGCTGCAAGGCTTTCTGTTCTCTCGGCCGCTGCCCGCGGAGGCGCTGGAAACGTGGCTGAGCAAGGGGTTCGACGAACCGCCGCCTGCGGCCGCCTAAAGCCGACCCGACGCCGCCTGCCTGAAGCATAAATCGCGCCTCTGACGGCCGTCCGCGTTCGCTCGTCACGCCACGATCAATAACTTCGTTGTATCCTCGGACTCCCCCGCGAACCAGGGGGATTGACGTTGTACGAGATTCCGATAGAATTCTTCTATGATTAATTTAAAATTAATCAATTTTTAGAATGGTCCCGATTTCGGTAATCTTCGTCTTAACCCATTTCCAACCAACGTAAGGAAACGACACATGTCTCTGATCAATACGACCGTTAAGCCCTTCAAGGCAACCGCCTACCACAACGGCAAGTTCGTCGACCTGACCGAGGAAAACCTGAAAGGCAAGTGGTCCGTGGTGGTGTTCTACCCGGCCGACTTCACGTTCGTCTGCCCGACGGAACTCGGCGACCTGGCCGACCACTACGAAGAATTCAAGAAGCTGGGCGTTGAAATCTACGGCGTATCGACCGATACCCACTTCACGCACAAGGCTTGGCACGAAACGTCGGACACGATCGGCAAGGTGCAATACCCGCTCGTCGGCGATCCGACCGCCACGCTCGCGCGCAACTTCGACGTGCTGATCGAAGACGAAGGCCTGGCCCTGCGCGGCACGTTCGTGATCAACCCGGAAGGCGAGATCAAGCTGTGCGAAATCCACGACAACGGCATCGGCCGCGACGCGAAGGAACTGCTGCGCAAGGTGCAAGCCGCCCAGTACGTGGCATCGCATCCGGGCGAAGTGTGCCCCGCCAAGTGGACGCCGGGCGCCGAAACGCTGAAGCCGTCGCTCGACCTGGTCGGCAAGATCTAAGGATCCGCGGATCCGCTAGGCAAGACCCGCAGGTTTAAAGGCTTCTGAAGCCGCGGGGACGGCTGTGTCGTCTCCCGTACCTTTTGTCCCGGAGCGCCGGTGTCTGGCCGCTCCGGGCTCTCCCTCCGCCCGTTTTTCTCCACGGAATTCATCATGCTCGACGCCAATCTCAAGAATCAACTGCAAAGCTACATGGAACGCATCACGCTGCCGATCGAGATCGTCGCGTATCTGAATGACAGCGAGAAATCGCAGGAACTGGAAGCGTTGCTCAAGGAAATCGCCACGCTGTCGCCGCTGGTCTCGTACCAGGAGCGCCGCGGCGCCGAAGCGGCCGGCCAGCGCACGCCGTCGTTCGCGGTGCACCGCAAGGACAGCGACGTCGCCGTGACGTTCGCGGGCATTCCGATGGGCCACGAGTTCACGTCGCTGGTGCTGGCGCTGCTGCAGGTCGGCGGCTATCCCGCCAAGCTCGACGCGGACGTGGTCGAACAAATTCGTGCGCTCGAAGGCGATTACGTCTTCGAGACTTATATGTCGCTGTCGTGCCAGAACTGCCCGGACGTGGTGCAGGCGCTCAATGCGATGTCGGTGGTCAACCCGCGCATCCGCCATGTGGCGATCGACGGCGCGCTGTTCCAGGACGAAGTCGAGGCGCGCCAGATCATGGCCGTGCCGACCGTCTATCTGAACGGCGAAGTCTTCGGCCAGGGCCGCATGGGCGTGGAAGAGATTCTCGCCAAGCTCGACACGGGCGCGAGCACGCGCAGTGCCGAGAAGCTCAATGCCAAGGAGGCATTCGACGTGCTGATCGTCGGCGGCGGCCCGGCAGGCGCCGCGGCGGCCGTGTATGCGGCGCGCAAGGGCGTGCGCACCGGCGTGCTGTCGGAGCGTTTCGGCGGCCAGGTGCTCGATACGCTCGCGATCGAGAACTTCGTGTCGGTGCTCGAAACCGAAGGGCCGAAGTTTGCGAGCGCGCTCGAAGCGCACGTGCGCGT
>CAUPOD010000452.1:0-2845 GCA_963512745.1 uncultured Burkholderia sp.
CCGCGAGCAGCCAGCCGGCCAGCGTGAGCAGCGCGAGCACCAGGACCACGGGAACGAAGATCGCGCTGACGCGGTCCACGAGCCGCTGGATCGGCGCCTTCTCGGCCTGCGCGGTCTCCACGAGCCGCACGATGCGCGCGAGCGTGGTCTCCGCGCCCGTCGCGGTCACGCGCAGCGTGCATGCGTTCGCGCCGTTCAGCGAGCCCGCGATCACGCGCGCGCCCGGGCCTTTCGCGACGGGCAGGCTCTCCCCGGTCACGAGCGATTCGTCGACGTGCGTGATGCCCGTCACGAGCGTGCCGTCCGCGGGCATGCGTTCGCCGGGCAGCACGCGCAGCAGCATCCCGGTCCGCACCGTTTCGAGCGGCACCTCGCGTTCCGCGCCCGCCGCGTCGATCACGCGCGCGCGCGCGGGCCGCAGCGCTTCGAGCGCGCGCAATGCCTCGGTAGTGCCGTGCTTGGCGCGCGTTTCGAGCCATTTGCCGAGACGCACGAGCGTGATCACGACGGCCGCGGCCTCGAAATACAGATGCTGGTCGGCGCCGCGCGCGAGCTCCCAGACGATCAGGCCATAGGCGGCCGACGTGCCGAGCGCGACGAGCAGATCCATGTTGCCCGCGCGATTGCGCACGGCATGCCAGGCGGCACGATAAAAGCGCGCCCCGAAACCGAATTGGACGACGGTGGCGAGCAGCAGTTGGAGCGCGGGCGGCAGCATCAGGCCGAGCCCAAACGGTGCGGCCAGCATCGGCAGCAGCAGCGGGGCGCTGAGCAGCGCGCACAACGCGAGCAGCCAGCCTTCGCGGCGCGTGCCGGCGGGCGCCGCGGCGCGCGTCTCGCTGGCGGCAGGTACACGCGCCGTGTAACCGGCCGCGGTCACGGCGCCGATCAATTGTTCGGCCGAGACGTCTTGGGCCGCGCCGATCTGCGCCCGCTCGATCGCGAGATTGACCGACGCGCGCGTCACGCCGGGCACGCGCGCGAGCGCTTTCTCGACGCGTCCCGCGCACGACGCGCACGTCATGCCGCCGATTTCCAACTCGAACGTGCGGGGGGCGGCGGGCGGGGGCTCCTGAGCCCCCCCCCACCCCCCCACGTTCGTGCCGTGCTTCGGCAGGCGTCTGCGCGGGTGGCGGCTCGGCGCCGAGCGGCGCGGTAGCGGCCTCCGACGTTTCGGCAGGCGGCTCGCCTGCGCGCGATGCGGCCGCCGTATCCGCCGCGACCGCTTCTCCGCGCACGCGCTCGTCCTCGACCTGCTCGGCCCCGTAACCGGCGCGCTGCACCGCAGCGATCAGTTCGGCCGCGTCGAGTTCCGCCGCGCTCGTCACGCGCGCGCGATGCGCGTCCAGATCGACTTGTGCGTCGAGCACGCCCGGAATCTGCCGCAGCGCCTGCTCGACGCGACGCACGCAGCCTCCGCAATGCATGCCCGTCACGGCAAGCGCGCGGATGACGGGGGCGGACGTGACGACAAGGTCGGAGGAGGTTGAATGCATGCTGGGCTCGAACGGGGTATTCGCCATTTTCGCGCAAGGGCGCCGATCGTGCTGGCGGCCGCGCGCATCTGTCGATCCTCGTCAAGATCGCCCATTAAGCTTTGGACGCCGGTATGGTCGGGCACCTATACTTGCACGCATGCGGCGCGCCATCCGTAAGCGGACCCCGCAAGCGAAGCCGTCCGCGATCCGCACGGTTTCCGGCGGCGCGCCATCCGTACTGTTTTTACTGCGTTCCGTCATGGTCAGCGACACCCGCGACAGCGATACTTCGGCTTCCGGCCGAGCGACTTTCCCGCAAACCATCGGACGTGTTCTACGCGCACGCCGCACGCGGCGTATCGGCGTGGGGGTGGCGGTCTTCCTCGTGGCGTTCGGACTGCTCGGCTTCTTCGCCGCGCCGCCGCTGCTGCGGCACGTGGCCGAGCGGCAGCTGAGCGAACAGCTCGGCCGCCCCGCCACGATCGCGCGCATCGCGCTGAATCCGTACAGCCTGCGCCTGGAGGCGGACCGGATTCACGTGGGCGAACCGGGCGGCGCCGGGACCTTCGTCGATATCGGCAAGCTGGTGGTGCGCCCGTCGTGGCTCTCGGTGCTGCGCGGGGCGCCGATCGTCGACGAGGTCAAGCTCGAGGCGCCGCACATCCACATCGTGCGCTACGACGCGCAGCGTTTCAATTTCACCGATCTCGTCGATAAGTTTTCCAAACCGTCCGCGCCGAGCAGTTCGCCGACGCGTTTCGCCGTGTCCAACATCCAGGTCACCGACGGCCGCATCGATTTCGACGACCGCCTGCTGCACGAGCAGCACGTGATCGACCAATGGTCGCTCGGCATTCCGTTCGTCGCGAATCTGCGCTCCAAGCTCGACGTGTTCGTCACGCCGCAACTGCGCGCGCGTTTCGACGGGAGCCCGCTCGCGATCGACGGCAAGATCAAGCCGTTCGCGCCGACGCGCGAATCGGAGGTCGCGCTCAAGTTCTCCGGTCTCGACGTACCGCGCCTGCTCTCGTATGCGCCGACCAAGCTGCCCGTGGCGATGACGTCGGGCAAGCTGTCGAGCGATCTGAACCTGACGTTCTCGATGGCCGGCGATACGCCCGCGCTGCGCGTGTCGGGCACGGTCGATCTGGCCGGCGCCAAGTTCACGGAGCCGGGCGGCGCGCCGCTGTTCGGCGCGCAGGCGCTGCACGTCGCGGCCGCGCAGCTCGAGCCGCTGCGGCAGACGCTGCATTTCGACGAGATCCGCCTCGATCGGCCGGTGCTCGAAGTCTCGAGCGATCGCAGCGGCGCGCTCAATCTGGACAAACTCGCGGGCGCCGGCACGCCGGCCGCCAAGCCGGCCGCTC
>CAUPOD010000453.1:0-2825 GCA_963512745.1 uncultured Burkholderia sp.
CCAGCTGAGCCAGCGCGGTATCCGCTGTGTGCAGAAAATCCTCGTACGCGTGCGCTTCGACCGTCACAGGGCCGAGCGCGCGCGCCGCTGCCGCTTGCTCGGCCGCGGTTGCCCAAAGCGCGTCGTCCGCGCCGTAAGCGGCCGCGCCTGCCTCGGCCCCGAGCCCGTAATCGCGCAGCAGCGTCACGTCGGCATGAGCGCCGCCATCGCCGCCAACATCTCCACCCCTACCGTCGTTGCCGACGTGCCCCCCGCTGCCATCAGCCGGCACGCCCCACAACGCATAGTCTCGCCAAAGCAGCGCGACGGTCAGCGCGAGCAACGCGCGGTCGATTTTCGGGGCTTGGCCGCCGGCAGCGCCGCGCTCCCATTCCGCGAACAGCAGATTGATGCGCGCAAGCCATTGTTTGGCGAGCCGCCCGCCCGCAGCCTGGCGTCGCGCGCACGCCGCCGCGAGCCGCCAGAAATCATACGGATGCGTACCGGCCAATTCCGCGAGCCCGTCGGCCAGTTCGTCGAACTGAAGCTGCAGCGGGGCTTGCCGGCCGTTCGCCGCGGACCGTTCCGCGCGCAGCACGCCGAGCAGTTGCGCTTCGTAGCGTGCCCGCGCGCGCGCAACGCGTTCGGGCGGCTGTGCGCCGAGCGTCACGGGCGGCAGCAAGCGCCCCGCCAGCGCGTACTCGGCGACGAGCCCGCCGGGCGCATGCGTTCGACCCGCCGCGCTCGCGGAACCAGCCGAACCGGCGCCACCCGCCGCAGGCACCGTCTCGGCGCCGATCTCGGTCCACTGCGCGGCCAAACCGCTCGCGGCCGCGCGCAACGCTTCGGCGCAGGCCGCGTGCAGCGCTTCGTAGTGCGCCCACAGCCGTGGCGAACACGCGAGCTCGCGCAGACTGCGGCGCGCGAGCGCCGCGCGGAAATCGGTCAGCGCGGACACCAGCACCGGCGCCTCCGGGCACAGCTGCGCCGCGCGCGCGAGGCTCGCGGCATAGCGCTGCGCGGATAACCATCCCGCCTCGCCGAGCACGGCAGCGGCGCTTTCGAACGCCGCGCGCGCAGGGGCGCGCCGCTCGAGCGCATACTGCGCGTCGAGCAACGCCGCCTCGGCGGCGCGCACGGCACCGCCATGCGGATTGGGCAGAATCTCGGGAAGCGGGGAAATCGGATGCGTGGACGTCATGGGCCCCAGTATCGTAGCGGGACGGGATTTCCGTCCGGTGCGTGGCGCCGTATCCCCGCCGCCTTGGTCCGCGGTCGAACTACCGGCCGGCCCGTTCGGGGCCGGCACGCGGCGTTCAGATCTGCGTCATCTCGAAGTCTTCCTTGCGCGCGCCGCATTCCGGGCACGTCCAGTTGATGGGCACGTCTTCCCAGCGCGTGCCCGGGGCGATGCCCTCTTCCGGCAGCCCTGCCTTCTCGTCGTAGATCCAACCGCAAATCAGGCACATCCAGCTTTTGTATTCCATCTTTTTGACCGCGTAAAGTAAGACTAGGGGATCGAAAAGCCATGATGGTACCGTGTCGCGGCCGGACTGCCTAGCAATGCGCCTCTACTGCGGTACACGGTTTCGCGCCCGGCGCCGCGCGCAAAAATTCCGCGCATGGCCCGCGTTCCCGCCGCATAATGGGTACACGGTGCCGGCGCGGCCGCAGGGCCACGCGGCGGCGCCTCCGATCAACGCTTCCACGCTTATTCCATGCCGAGCATCACCCCTCCGATCGTCCTGACCTTCGGCCTGTCCGACCCCACCGGCGGATCCGGGCTGCCTGCCGACCTGCTGACGCTGGCCAGCATGGGCTGCCACGGCGTCGCGGTGCTGACGGGCTATACCGTGCGCGATTCGGCGAGTTGCGACGAGGTCACTGGCCTCGACCCCGAAACCGTCGCGGCACAAGCACGCATGCTGCTCGAGGACATGCCCGTGGCCGCATTCAAGATCGGCGCCGCGAGCCGCGCCGAGGTGGTCAGCGCGATCGCCGAGGTGGTGTCGGACTACGACGGCGTGCCGCTCGTGCTCGTGCCGGATTTCACGCTCGACGACGAACATGTATTGGCGGCAGACGAACTGCGCGAATCGATTGCCGAATTGCTCGCGCCGCAGACCACGGTGCTGATTGCCGATCATGCGACGCTGATCGCGCTCGCGCAGCCCGACGGCGATCTCGAGGCACCCAATCTCGACACGGCTGTCGCGCATCTGCTGTCGCAGGGGTGCGAGTACATTCTTGCCACCGAGAGCGGTACGCATCGTCATGTCAATACGTTGTACGGCGAGGAAGGTCAGATCCGTCAGGATCTATGGGAGCGCGGGCCGCACCGGTTGCTGGGCATGCCCGACACGCTCGGCGCAGCGGTCGCCGCGCTGCTTGCCAATGGGCAGGAGCCGGCCGAAGCCGTGCGCGAGGCGCAGGAATATCTGTATCAGGCGGCGCGCGAGGCGTTCCGGCCGGGGATGGGGGCTTATGTGCTCGACCGTTTTTTCTGGGCGCGGAGCAATGAGGAGAGCACCCCGGAGCTCGGGGCTATTGCGGGTGTGGCGCATGTCGTGACGCCGCATTAAGCGTGGGGAGCTGCGCCGCGCTGGCGCGCGGGGCGATTGTGTGTGTGTTACACCGTCGGCAAGGTCAGAACGCTTGCGATCGGGGATGGGTGTTTTGGTTTGCCGCTTCTTGCGGCAAGTTCCGTGCGTGGGAGGACGGGGGACGCTGTTTGCTTCCGGTTGCCTTCAAGAAAAAACGTACCCCCGCCCCCCCCCTCCCATTTCCCCCACAAAAAAACCCCCCCCCCCCAATACACAACGCGGCGGGGGGGGGGCGCCCCGCCG
>CAUPOD010000454.1:0-2821 GCA_963512745.1 uncultured Burkholderia sp.
GCCAGCGCCTGCAGGTCGTGGCGGGTCAGCTGCGCGCGCCGCGCCAGATCGCGCACTCTCTCGAACGGCTGCTCCGCACGCGCGCGTTCGATGCGCGCCGCCGCATCGGCATGCATGCCGCGCAGCAGCGACAAACCGAGCCGCACGGCCGGCCGCTCGCCCCCGTTCACGGTTTCGAAACGCGATTCCCAGCCGCTGTGCACGACGTCGGCCGGCAGCACGCGCACGCGATGCCGGCGCGCATCCTGCACGAGCTGCGACGGCCCGTAGAAACCGAGCGGCTGCGCATTGAGCATGCCGGCCAGGAACGCCTCGGGTTCGTGCCGTTTGAGCCACGCGCTCGCATAGACGAGCAGCGCGAACGAAGCCGCGTGGCTTTCCGGGAAGCCGTAATCGCCGAAGCCCTTCATCTGCTCGAAGATCGCATCGGCGAAGCTGCGCTCGTAGCCGCGCGAGGTCATCCCCGTGACGATGCGGTCGTGGTACGCCTCTAGACCGCCCTTGCGCTTCCAGGCCGCCATCGCGCGGCGCAGCTGATCAGCCTCGCCCGGCGAGAAACCGGCCGCGATCATCGCGATCTGCATCACCTGCTCCTGAAAGATCGGCACGCCCAAGGTCCGTTCGAGCGCTTCCTCGAGCTGCTTGCTCGGGTACGCCACGGGCTCCACGCCCTCGCGCCGCCGCAGATAAGGATGCACGGCCCCGCCCTGGATCGGCCCGGGCCGCACGATCGCCACCTGGATCACCAGATCGTAGAAAATTTTCGGCCGCAAGCGCGGCAGCATCGCCATCTGCGCGCGCGATTCGATCTGGAACACGCCGATCACGTCGGCGCGCGACATCATCTCGTAGGTGGCCGCGTCCTCGGGCGGCACGTCGCTCAGACCGAACGGCTTGCCGCGCCGCGCGCCGACCAGCTCGAACATGCGCCGCAGCGCGCTCAGCATGCCGAGCGCGAGCACGTCGACCTTGAGCAGCTTCAGCGATTCGAGATCGTCCTTGTCCCACTGGATCACGCTGCGCCCTTCCATCGCCGCGGGCTCGATCGGCACCAGGCGCGAGAGCTTGCCGCGGCTGATCACGAAGCCGCCGCTATGCTGCGACAGATGCCGCGGAAAGCCGTGCAGCTGCGCCGCCAGCGCGGCCCAGCGCCGATTCAGCTGCGACGCGGGATCGAGCCCGCAGTCGCCCAGCCGCTCCAGCAGTTCGCGTTCGCTATCGAACCACTGCTGCGACTTCGCGACCGTATCGACGAGCTGCGGATCGATGCCGAGCGCCTTGCCCGTTTCGCGCAGCGTGCCGCGCGAGCGGTAGGTGGACACGGCGGCCGCGAGCGCGGCGCGGTCCGAGCCGTATTTGCGGTAGATGTACTGCACCACCTCTTCGCGGCGCTGATGCTCGAAATCGACGTCGATGTCGGGCGGCTCGTCGCGCTCCCTCGAGATGAAGCGCTCGAACAGCATGATGCTGCGTTCGGGATCGACCTCGGTCACGCGCAGGCAGTAGCACACCACGCTATTCGCGGCCGAGCCGCGCCCCTGGCACAGAATGCCCTTGCTGCGCGCGAAACGCACGAGGTCGTACACGGTCAGGAAATACGCTTCGAAGTTGAGCGCCTCGATCAGCTCCAATTCGTATTCGAGCCGCGCCTCGACCTTGGCCGGAATCCCGTTGTTGTAGCGTTCGTGCGCGCCCTGATAGGTCTGCTCGCGCAGATAGCGCGTCGGGGTATAGCCCGTCGGCACGATTTCGTCCGGATACTCGTAGCGCAGCTCGGTCAGCGAAAAACTGCAGCGTTTTAAAATTTCGACGGTCTGCGCGAGCGCGGCTTCGGGATAGAGATTGGCGAGCCGCAGCCGCGAGCGCAGATGCTGCTCCGCGTTCTGCGCCAGCGCGTAGCCGCAGTCGGCCACGGCACGCCCGAGCCGGATCGCCGTCACCGCATCCTGCAGCGGCTTGCGCGAGCGCACGTGCATGAGCACCTGCCCCACCGCGACCACGGGCACCCCATGACGCTCCGCGCACGCCTCGACCGTACCGCGATGCAGATCGTCCATGGCGCGCCGATGCAGCGCGAGGCCGCACCACGCGCGCTCGCCGAAAGTCTTGCCGAACCACGCGATTTGCGCGTCGAGCGCCGCCGTCTGCGCCGGAAAGGCCGGCACCAGAATCGCGAGGCAATCGGGCATGCCGCGCAAATGCGCGTGCTCGGCCCGCGGCGCCGACAGATCGCCGGGACTCAGGCGGTATTGCCCTTTCGGCGCGCGGCCGCGCGCGAGCGTGATCAACTCCGACA
The DNA here is from genome assembly GCA_963512745.1 of uncultured Burkholderia sp. Lineage (GTDB taxonomy): Bacteria > Pseudomonadota > Gammaproteobacteria > Burkholderiales > Burkholderiaceae > Burkholderia. The sequence continues at coordinate 2,297 of CAUPOD010000454.1, forward strand.
GATTGCCGTAGCCTTCGCGGTTCTGCGCGAGCAGCACGATGCCGAAAGCCGGCGCGCCGTCGTCCGGCGTCAATTCGAAATACGACCCGACGACGAACGGCAGGCCTTTCTTCTTGGCCGCCACATGCGCGCGCACGACGCCCGCGAGCGAACACTCGTCGGTCACCGCGAGCCCCGCGTAACCGAGCTGAACCGCGCGCTCGACCAGTTCCTGAGCATGCGATGCGCCGTGCAGAAACGTGAAATTGGAGAAACAGAACAACTCGGCATAGGCCGGCAGCGTTCCAAGCGTCCATGCCATGGCGATTCACCCGAAAAGTCCGTGCAGAAACCAGCGTGGCTCCGCATCGCGGCTGCCGACGCGTTCGCGGTAGATCCAGTAGCACGCATGCGTATCGCCCTGCGCGACATAGTAGTCGCGCGTCACGAGCGCTCCGTCGAACCAGCCCGCCTCGACGCGCTCGGCCGCCGAGACGAACCGCAGCGGCGACCCGTAGAACGGCCGGTGCTCGCGCATCAGCAGAC
>CAUPOD010000455.1:0-2813 GCA_963512745.1 uncultured Burkholderia sp.
TGGCTCGTGCCCGCGGGCATGGCGGGCGGCATCGCATGCGCATGGGCGGCCGGCTGGCTCAGCCTGCGCCTCGTGCTCGACCGGCCCGCGGCGGCCACGCTGCGCGGAGCATGACGCGGCAGCGGCGGCGACTGCCGGTGCGGCAGGTAGGCGGCGCGGCAAGCAGCAGGGGCGATCAGCAGGGGCAAGAAGCCGGTGTCGGAACCGGCGAAAAGCGCCGCAAAAGATGCGCGCGGCCGCCCGGCGCGGTATCGTGTCGGTTTTCGCTCCACCGCGCGCCGCTGCCCGCCGCCGCTTACCCGCAATGACCGACGCCAACTCTTCCAGCTCCGATCAACCCGCCCCCCAGCAATCGAGCGCCTACGAACTCGTCGGCGGCGAAACGCGCGTGCGCGAACTCGTCGACCGTTTCTACGACCTCATGGATCTCGAACCCGAGTTCGCGGGGATCCGCGCGCTGCATCCGGCCTCGCTCGACGATTCGCGCGACAAGCTGTTCTGGTTCCTCTGCGGCTGGCTCGGCGGTCCCGACTATTTCGTGAGCCGTTTCGGCCATCCGCGCCTGCGCGCGCGGCATCTGCCGTTTCCGATCGGCACGTCCGAGCGCGACCAGTGGCTGCGCTGCATGGCCTGGGCGATGGAGGATCTGGGAATGAGCGAGGCGCTGCGCGAGCGCCTCATGATGTCGTTCTACGAAACGGCCGACTGGATGCGCAACCGCCAGGGCTGAGCGCCGCTCAGTCCGGCGCCGTGTCCCATTTGCTGCGCGCGGGCGGCTGATAGCGGCCCAGCTGCGCGAGCAGCGCGCCGGGCTCCGCGGCCACGCACAGCGAATCCAGATAGCTGTGGCGCATGAAGCCTTCGTCGACCGTGTGGCGCAGCATCGTCATCAGCGGATCGTAGAAACCGTCCACGTCGAGCAGCCCGACCGGCTTGCGGTGATAGCCGAGCTGGGTCCACGTGAATACCTCGAAAAACTCTTCGAGCGTGCCCGCGCCGCCCGGCAGCGCGACGAACGCGTCGGCGAGGTCCGCCATCAGCTTCTTGCGCTGGTGCATGTCGGGCACCACGTGCAGTTCGGTGAGCCCCGTATGGCCCACTTCACGCTCGACGAGCAGTTCCGGAATCACGCCGATCGCGCGGCCGCCCGCGGCCAGCACGGTATCGGCGATCAGCCCCATGAGCCCGACGCGGCCGCCGCCGTACACGAGCGTGAGCCCCGCACGCGCGAGCGCGGTTCCGAAAGCCTGCGCGGCGGCCGCATAAACGGGCCGCGCGCCCGGCGACGAGCCGCAATAGACGCAGACCGCTTGCATTAGTCGTCCTTGGCCACGGGGCGCGCCAGATAATCCGAGAACTCGCGCTTCGGCCGCTTGCCCGACACGAGCTCGTCGAAGATCTCGCGCGAGCGCCCGCGCAGATACGGCGCGATCACCGAAATCACGTGCATGCTGACCTGGTGCAGTTCTTCGCGTATCGCATCCTGGTCGTTGTACTTGCGCGGATGCATCACGTATTGATACGACAGCCAATACGTCGCGATCACGGCCATGTTGGTCGCGATCACTTCCATCTCGGCGGGGCTCGCCACGAGTTCGCCGTCGGCGAGCAGCAGTTCGCACATGTCGTGCGCGAAGCGCACCTTGTGGCTGATGATTTGCTTGAAGTGCGTTTCGAGCGTGCGGTTGCGCGCGAGCAGATCGTTGAGATCGCGGTACAGGAAGCGGTACGTCCACATGAAGTCCGCCATGTACTGCAGATACGACCAGGTCTCGTCGATGGTCGGCTTGTGATCCTCGGGAAACCGCAGGCGCCGTTCGATTTGTTGCTCGAACTGCGCGAAGATGCTGTTGATGATGTCGTCTTTATTGCGGAAGTGGTAATACAGATTGCCGGGACTGATTTCCATTTCCTCGGCGATGGTCGTCGTCGTGACGTTCGGCTCGCCGATCTCGTTGAAGAGCTTCAGCGACAATTCGAGGATCCGTTCGCGTGTCCGGCGAGGAGGTTTCGCTTCCATGTATCCAGCCCTGAGTGTGCCGGACTGGCGGGCGCGGCGAGCGGCTGCGGGATTCGTCCGGTTCGATGAGAGTGTTATTAGAATAAACGATCGTTCGATTATAAACCCGCTCCGCCAACGTTTGACGTATTCATGGCATGGTATTTCCCCCAAATACCACGCTGGCGCGGTTTAGCGCATCGCCCAATGCCAGACGGGCGGCGCGAGGATGAAGCCCCACGTGCACACGCAGTTGGCCAGCGCCACCGTGACGGCCGCGCTGCCGAGATCCTTCGCGCGTTTCGACAGTTCGTGACGTTCGAGCGAGATGCGGTCGATCGCGGCCTCGACGCTCGAATTGAGGAGCTCGACGATCAGCACGAGCAGAATCGAGCCGACCAGCAGCGCGTGCGCGATCGGCTCGACCGGTACGAACAGGCCGATCGGCAGCAGGATCGCGGCGAGCGTGAGTTCCTGGCGGAACGCGCTTTCCTCGCGAATCGCCACGCGAAACCCGTTGAACGAATATTTGAGCGCGTACCACGCGCGCATCACGCCGCGGTTGCCCTTGTAGGGGTTGTGCGGCAGCGGTTCGCATGCGTCGTCCGAACCGAACGGGTCGGACGGATGCTCGGCGTGCGGCGGGGAGGCAGGGCGCTTTTCGGCGTCGGTTTCGCGCGCGTCGCGCCCGGCGCCCGGGGGGCGCGACGCTGCGGAGGGCGAATGCGGGGTGGCCGGTGCGGCACGTTTCAAGCGGTAGCGCTCTTGGGTTGGGCAAATCCGTTAGTTTGCACGGGGTTCAGATGCGCCGCGT